>JABDNZ010000143.1 GCA_013043565.1 Gemmatimonadota bacterium
GTGATCCATTCGGCAACCTCCGCAGCCGCGGGCTGAAGCTCCCCCAACGGCATGTCGCCAAGCGGGGCGGTTCGAGGGATGCCCCCCCAGTCCTCTCTCATTCAGGCTTCCTTCCTGCCGAGGTTTCGGTGAGATCCGAAGCGAAAAGTCCAGACTCAGCCTTTGAGTTCGGTCATGAGTCCGTCCAACTGCCGCCTTGTTTCTTCTTCCAGCTCGGGCGTCAGACCCTCGGGGATCCCGGAACCTTGGAGATGGGCGAAGAAGAGGTCGTCGACATAGGCCACACTGGCCCTCACCACACCCTGATCCAGCAGTCGATTCAGGCCCAACAAATCCCGGCGAAAGACCCGGTTCTCCCACCCCGCGGCGGGATCCTCCAGGAGCATCTTCAGCAAGATTTCTCGGAGGATACCGAATTCCTCCACCACCTCCCCGGCGGACAGGGCCCTTTGAAGAGCCACCGAACCGAACAGGTAGGTAGCTTGGTGCCAAGCCTCCTCCCCGGCCTCCTTCCGCTCTCCGAAACAGGTGGGAAGTAAGGAGACAAGCCTCACCAGGAAATACTCGAGAAGAACCTCCTCCTCTTCACTCGGCTTCCCAGACCTGGACCGGAGGTGGGCGAGCCAAGAGGCCGCGACCCGTTCCTCCCTTTCCGCCAGCCAGGCACTCAGCTCCAAAGGATCATTCCTCTTTCCTCGACTCTGGTCCTTCCCCCCAGGGTAGGACGAGGATCTTGATCTCCGTGCCCACTCCTTCTTCACTCTCGGCCGTCACGCTCCCGCCCCAGGATTCCACGAGCCTACGTACGATGGCCAACCCCAGACCCGTACCGGTGGAGCGAGTCGAAAAGTGGGGTTCGAAAATCCGCGGGAGAAGGTCGGAAGAGATCCCTTTTCCGTTGTCCCGGACACAGATCTCTACTCCCTGGGAGGTCTCCTCGGCGTCGATGACCACCCTTCCTGCCTCGGGGATGGCCGTCCGGGAGTTCTCAAGGAGATTGATAAGGACTTCCCGAAGCTCCGATTCCCGCCCCTGGACCAGCGACAGTTCTTCGGGAAGGATCGACTCGAACTCAAGGGCTCCCTCGCCTCTTCGGTATAGGTTCATCACCTCCTTGGTGACCGCCCGGACGTCCACAGCCTCCAAAGGAACCTCTCCGGCCGCCTGGGGAGCACCAAATCGTGAGAAGCTCTTGGCGATGGCCGCCAGGTGTTCGATCTCCCGGAGGATGACTCCGATGTTCTTCCCTAGGATGTCTCCGAAGTCAGCCCGACGATCTTCCCAGGCTCTCTGAAGGTGCTGGACGCTGAGCTTGATTGGGGTGAGGGGGTTCTTCACTTCGTGGGCCACCTGCTGCGCCATCTCACCCCAGGCCAGGATTCTCTCGGTCCTGAGTTCGTCCGTCACGTCCTCCAGGCTCAGGACGGCTCCTGCGAACGGGTCCTCCCCCGTCACTCGCCTGGCTCTAACGCGAATCCGCCGCCGCGAGATTTGGAACTCGGTGTTGGCTTCTCTAAGACCGTCGCGAAAGTAGAGATCCACCCAGCGAACGAGCTCCTTCGCCTCTCCTTCCCGCCCGGGAAGGGGCTCACCCGGCTGAATCTCCTCCTTCAACAGGGCTTCAGCCCGGGGATTCGCCAGCGTCACCTTCCCGGCCGAATCAAGGGCCACCACCCCGGTGGCCGCTTCCTCGACGATGGCTTGGGTCCGACGGGTGGTACGAAGAAGGGCACGTCTGGCGCGTCGAATCCCGAGGACCATTCGGTTGAATGCGGCAAAAACCGACCCGAACTCGTCACTCCGGTCGGCGGGGAGGCGGACCTGCAGATTCCCTGCCCCGACCCGCTCCGAAGCGACCTGGAGAGTCTCGATGGGCCGAGTGAGAGTGCCCCCGACGAGGAAGGCCAGGGCAAGCGAGAGGGCGGCACCGAGCACGATGGCAAAGCCCAGCAGATCCGCCACCTCCTGGCGCCGAAGGGCCGTCGCCCCCGCCTCCACCGGCACTGGAGTCCCGAGAATGTCTCCATCGGGAAGGCGCCGATAGGCCATGACGTAGGCCCACCGAGCCAGGGATGCTTCATGGGTGGCCCTGACCTCCGCCCGGTCCTCCAGCGTCCGGAAGATGGGTTCAGGCACCCATCCTTCATAAAGCCCCAACTCCACCAGTTCTTCGGCCGAACCCTCGATGAGTTCGCCGTTCCTGTACTCGAGGAGGTCCGCTCCAACCTCCTGAGCGAGGAGCTCCATCTGACCCGAAACGTCCAGGTACCCCAGCGCTCCGTCCTCGACAAGCCGCTCCGCCAAAGCGGTGGCGGTTCGCACCGCGGCTCCGGAGAGGGTCTGGAAGGCCAGGGTTCCGAAGATGGCGACCGAGAGGAAGAAGAAACCAAAAAGGGCCAGGGTCACACGAGCCCTGAAGCTCCCAAGGAGGCTAAAGGTGCTCCGTGGCCGGACGTCCCGGCCCCGGGCCATGACCATCCCGAGTCCCCAGATGGCCAAGAACACGAGGAGGTCCAGGACCAGGGCCAGGGTCCCTCGTGCGACCATGATCAAAGGCCTGGGGAGGGCCACCGTCTGCCGGGCCAAATACCCTCCGTCGGGGAACCGTAGGAGGGTGTTTCCTCTCCACCCCTCCCCTCCCCTCTCCCATCTCACGCCCGGCTCCCACTCCATGCCCTGAGTGTCGGAGACCGGAACCAGGTTCAGGGGCCCCACGCTGGGCTGCCCCATCGCGGCGAAGATCGGTCCCAGCGCCGAAGAGAGGGACGTCGATCCCTTCGGCGGCACACAGGCGGAAAGAACCCGGTCTCCTTCGAGGGGGACCAGGAGCACGTAACGTCCGTCCTCCAGGCCCAGATGTCGGAGCACGGGCCTGCCCTCACTGCGAGCCTCCTCCAGGAAGTCATCGACCTCCTGGGGCCTGGGGCCCCGAACCCCCATGGAGAGGTTCTCCTGGGGAAGGTCCCCTGGGGACCAGAGGGTGATCCACATGGGCAGTGGGTCTCCATGCTCTCCGGTGGAGGCCCAGATTTCGAAGAGGAGCTCTACGGGTGAAGCGATGAATGCGTCCAGGGAGTCGGCAGCCCCGGCCATCTCCTGGAGGCGGAATTCCAGGTAGGGATCCGGCTCCGCACCCAGGTCGCTCAGATGAGCCTCGGCCTCCGTCATCCGGGCTTGGATCTGGGCCCCCCAGGCGGCGGGCAGGGCAGCCGCGGTACCCAAGATGGCTGCCAGGACCCAGGTGAGAGTCCGTCTCCCCCGGGTCCTCACCCCCAATCCCGCTGCCATGAGGTATCCCGGGAAGGCAAAGGCGGCCAGGGAGACGGATGGGATCCCGGGCCCCGACCGAGCTTGGAGGGCAAAGAGGAACGAGAGGGCCAGCGCGACCCCCCCACCGGCCGCTAGAAGTGACGGGTTCGCTGGACGCCCCCCTTCCCCACCACTGAGGCCAAGGGCGACATAGGCAGCTAGGCCCAATAACAGGCCCAGCGCCAATTGGTAGGGGAAAAACCCGCTGGGACCACTGGAGAGGAGAGCCGCCGACGGACCAGCCCTCAGGAAGGCCTCCAACAAGGGGAAACCCACGGCCAGGGCCGCCGCCACCAAGAAGGGCCCCACTCTTCCCAGACGTCTTACGGGGAAAAGGCCGCAGAGGACCCCCAAGGCCACCAGAACGCCCAGGAGTTGTCCGAGGCTCACGTCCAGCGGTCCCGGTAGGAGGAACTGGGCAGGCGACGTGAGGCCGACCCCAGGCCAGAGGTGTTCAGCAGGAAGGAGAAGCACTATCCCAACCAAGGAGACGATCACCCCCGTCCCGTGCCCCGGGGACCCCCTGGAGCCGACGACCAACAGGCCCCATGCCACCATTGCCACCAGACCGATGATTCTCGCCCATAGCCTGACCCGGGACGTCCAGAGCTGCTCGGGAGCCAGTTCGGACATCTCTACGCTGAGAAGCGGATCGTCCGCCCATCCCAGGTCCAAGACCCTCCGCTCCGGGTTCACCCGCTGGGGAGGGAGAATTTGGATGGGGATCCCTGTTTCCCGCCCTAAGCGGGAGGCGAAGCCCGACCCTTCCAACCCTGCCGGAAGATTCGCCTGAAGAAGGACCGCCGCCACGGCCGTACCTCCCACCCCGGGGAGGGTGGTGGTGAAATAGAGATACCGGAACAGTGGCCCGCCAGCGAAGGCATATGGGGCTTCAGCCCGCCGGATGGCACCCGGCATTTTCCCCCGATGGACCCCGACCCAGGCCAGGGGCCGTCCCTCCCCGTCGTAGATCGCCAGGGCAGACACGCTCCACCTTCGGCGAATCCGGGACAGGTCTCTCTGGAGGTCGGTGGAAACTGAATCCGTCATCAGGGCCGCCGCTTCCTGCACGGCCTGATCTCCGGCCTCCAGGAGGGCCTCGAAGGCCTGGGTGAGGGACTCCGTCACCCGCTCTTCTTGACGGTTCCAGAGCCCTCCCCCTCCGGGACCTGGGGTCCGCAACTGGCTTTGGGCGGCAAAGCCCAATAC
>JABDNZ010000147.1 GCA_013043565.1 Gemmatimonadota bacterium
AAAAAGCCCTTCGGTCAAAATGAAGAAGAACCCGCCGTAGAAGAGAAGCCATTTCCCACGGATCACATCCCGGATCTCATACCATGCGATCTTGACAGTGGAGTTCACTCGATGGCCTCCGACCGCATGAGTTCGGCTACGGCGCCTTCCAGGGATTCTTCCCCCGTGGTCTTCAGAAGCTCTCCGGCAGAGCCATCGAACCGTACACGACCTTCCAACAGGAACACCACATAATCGGCCAGCTCCTGGAGCTCACTCAAGACATGGGACGTGATGAGGAAGGTCCGACCTGCCTTCCGCTCTCGCCGGATCCGGGCCTTCAAATGCCTGGACGCGAGGGGATCCAGGCCCGCAGTGGGCTCATCCAGGATCAGGAGATCGGGATTGAACATGAAGGCCATCACGGCGTTGACCTTTTGCCGAGTCCCCCCGCTCAGAGTTCGCAGAGGGCTCCCGAGTTGACCAGCAAGCCCGAAAGCCTCGACTAGCTCCGGATCCGGTGGGGCGTCTGCCTTCCTGAGTTCCCGCAACATCTCGAAGAGTTCGCCGGCAGCCAGGTTTTCGGGAAGCGGCGGGATCTGGGGCATGTAGCCGACCTGGCTTCGATAGCGCCAGTCCCCGTTCAGAGTATGCCCACCCACGACGATCCGCCCTCCGTCGGGTCTTGATAGGCCCAGGATGGTCTTGATGAGCGTGGTCTTCCCCGATCCGTTGGGACCAACCAGCGCGGTGATCTTCCCGGGACGAATCGTCAGGTCGACGCCCTTGAGGACTTGGAGCTTCCCGAAGGATTTCCGAAGGTTTTTGATCGTAATCATCCGGGCCGGCCCCGAGTGACGGCCACAGCGGATGCTCTCCAAGGCGCCATCAGAGGCTCCTCATCCTGGAGGGCTTTGGGCGTTAAGACGGGAAGGATACGTTCCGCCAGATCAAGGAGGTCGACAAAGAAGGACCGAAGAAGGATCAGGGACGGTTCATCCTGTTCGGCAATCAGGGAGAAGAGGCGAACGGGGTGGAACGGCACATCGCCTATTCCGTTTCGGTCCAGATCGTATCCCCTGTAATTGTCCCAGTAGTTCCCTACGAAGGTGCTGTACGCCCGGCGGCTATTGGTCGCTACATCGAAGGTGTTCCCGTAGAAGTCGTTCCTGGAGAACCGGCAGTCCTGGGAGTTCGCCATGATCTTCACGGCCCACCCGTTCTCACGGAGCTCGTTCTCCTCGACCGTGAGCCGATTCGACCCCTCGGCGTAGATCGCCACTGTGTTTCGGATGAACCGATTCCCCCTGATCTCGCTATCGGTGATGTCCTTCAAGAGGAGGCCGAAGGCGGCACTACCCCAGTTATCCTGAAACAGGTTATTGAGCATTGTCACCCGTTTCGTGTACATGACGGCCACACCCGAGGAATTCGAGAGGAACTCGTTCCCCTCATAAACGCAGCCGTCGGAAAACATGAAGTGAAGCCCGTAACGGAGATTCTCCGTACTGAGGTTTCCGCGGATTCTGGAGTCCTCGACGAACTCCAGGTAGATGCCGTCTCGATGGTTCGAGATTTGATTGTCCTCGATGGTGATATCCCGGGAGTACCAGAGGTGAATGCCGTTCCCCGACGAGGTTTCTTTCTCGGCCGCTCCCAGAATCCGGTTTCCTCGAATCAGGCAGGAGTGGGTTTGGGCCAGGTAAATTCCGAAAAAGGCGTTGTTGATCCGATTGTCGATGATCCGGCAGCCGCCGGCTTCCTCGACCCTGATCGCCGCCCGGTCCTCCACGTAGCTGACGCCTACGTCCTGGAACTCGAACCCACGGACGGTGACATCATCCGCTTCGATCCTGAGAATCTCCCGCTCCTGCTCCCCATCCAGCGTCGGCCACCCCACCCCCACCAGCTCGACGGGCTGGTCCACCACCAGCGTCGGCTCACGGTAAAGCCCGGCGTGCACCTCGATCCGATCCCCCGGGGCGGCAGCGGCGAGGGCCTCACTTACGGTGAGGAAGTGCCCGTCGGGCCCAACGTGTATCGTGTCCGCACCAGCCAAGCTACCCAGCGAACTGGACAGGGATAAGAGCACAGAGAAGCCGATGGACCCTGAGATCATGTCTGGCCCGCGGACGGATGCCCGTGGTTGTCGCCGTCGGCGCCGGAGCCTCCTGTCAAACCCTCACCGTGGCCCCCATGCATCCCCTCCATTCCCGCGCTCGGGGGACCCTCTTCCTCGACAAAAGCAAGCACCTCAGGCCAGTCCAGGACCTCTCCGATGAACGAGTTCAACACCGTCTCCGGGGAGATTCCGTCACCAAATGCAGTGAGGTTCATTCCCATGGGGCTCTTGAGATCCTTACTCCGAAGGAAAAAGGCCTCCTCCACAGGGATGAGCCGAT
Organism: Gemmatimonadota bacterium; assembly: GCA_013043565.1. GTDB lineage: Bacteria > Gemmatimonadota > Gemmatimonadetes > Longimicrobiales > Gaopeijiaceae > JABDNZ01. The sequence continues at coordinate 2,382 of JABDNZ010000147.1, forward strand.
TCTGAGTGTGAAAATCGGTCACCCACAGCGAGGCCACGTCCTCGGGGTCCTGATCGAGGTAGAAAGCCGCCAAGCATTCGACCGAATCAAAGAAATGGAGCTTTCCCTTTTTGGTGATCAATTCCGTGGCGTAGCGCTCGTCGGCGATGGTCATGAGGCATTGGGAACACCCGTCCTCACCCACCGAAATCGGTACGGGCCCGCTCGGAGCACACCCCGATGGGACCATGGCCGTAAGGAGAATGAAAAGCGCTGCGACGGAACCGGGCCGCTCTTTCTGCCGCCCTCTAAGCTCCCTCCACCCCGCCACGGCGGTGACCAGCCCCGCAAGAATCACGATGATGCCCCCCGAGGCTGGCCAGGAGTGAGCCACAAAATTCAGAAGGGACTTCGAACCTATGAGGGGAGGCTGGTAGGTCATGCCCGGTACTTTGATGGCGGCGGTGGGGTCGAGGTTGTGGCCGTAGTCGTACCCCCAGAGCCAGAAGTCCACCATCCCGGCAATACCGACGAGGGCCAGGAGGCCCAGCCAGGCAAAAAGCATCCAGCGCTTACCAAGCGCCGCGGCGACCAGCCCAGCCAGCACCAGGAACCCCAGAACCCAGGGCATCAAGTCCAGCTCCCGGATGGCATCCGGCTCGATGCTTTTCATCCCGATGTAGTGATTGAGCTTATTGATGTTATCCAGGTCATGTCTCTTGATACCCTGGATGGTATTGACCCGAATCTCCATCCCGATCCCCTCGGGATACTGAGGAGCCTCGAGACTGATGGTCCAAAGGGGTAGGAAGAAGCCTGCCACCAGGGCCAGGGCCGAAAGGGCCAGAACGATCCGGGACGATGGTTTCACGATGTTATCCTTCTGGCATTGAAGGGTGGGGGAAAGGAGAAAAGGAGGGTCGGCCATGGAGCCGACTCCCCTTTTCTCAATCCTCTCCCTACCCTCCGGTGGAAAAGGATATCGGAACGTTCGATCCCCTCGCCGACACCCGGATATACCCCTGCATTTCCTGGTGCAACGCGGAGCAGAAATCCGTGCAATAGAAGGGATAGACGCCCTCTCTCGTGGGCACCCATTTGAGGGTCCGGGTTTCCCCGGGCATGATAAGGAGCTCGGAGTTTTGAGCACCCATCATTGCGAAGCCGTGGGGGACATCCCAGTCCTGCTCGAGGTTCGTGACGTGGAAATAAACCTCGTCCCCGACCCTGATTCCTTCGATGTTGTCGGGGGAGAAGTGGGTCCGAATCGTGGTCATGTAGACGTGGACGATGTTGCCGTCCCTCTCCACCTTCGCGGCCCCTTCACCGAGCGTAGCATACGGATTGGTGTTCTCCTCGAGGGGGAACATCTGGACCTGTCGGTCCATGAGAAGCTCTGCCGGGATACCCTGCGCGTAATGGGGCTCGCCCATGGTCGGGAAGTCCAGGAGTAGCTTCATCTTGTCCCCAGAGATGTCGAACAACTGGGCGGCGTGGGCGAGTTCCGGACCCGTTGGCAGGTACCGGTCCTTCGTGATCTTGTTCAGCGCGACTGCGTATTTACCCCACGGCTGGCCCGAGTCCCCGCCCGGAATCATCAGGTGCCCGGTGGAGTAGAAGGCCGAAGCCCGGTCCACCACCTGCCAGGTTCCGATCTCCCACTTCACGATCTCGGAAGAGATGAACATGGAGGTGTAGGCGTACCCATTTCCGTCGAACTCGGTGTGGAGGGGTCCGAGGCCTGGTTCCTGAACCTCGCCTGCCAGGATCGCCTCGTAGCGGAGGACCGGGATTCCGTCGACTTCGGTCTCATAGTCCTGAGCTTCGATGGCCTGAAGCATTTTCGTGAAAGAGTGGACCGGGATCACCGCCGCCAGCTTCCCGCCGGCCACGATATACTCACCTGACGGATCCACGTCCACGCCGTGGGGGGACTTGGGGGTCGGGAGGAAGTACACCAAGTCCGAGCAGTCGGCGGGGGTGATGACGCGGACCGAGTTCCTTACCTCGGTGTGGGCGATCCGGTCCGAGCCGAGATGGTTATGGTAGTACTCGGCGTCCATGACGGTTCCGGCACCCTCCGCCACGCACTCCTCCGCACGGCGCCAATGAACGGCAGCGATGAAGTCCTTGTCGTTCTGTGAGGCGTTGACCTCAAGAAGCGTATGGGCCTCCTCCGTGTTGTAGCTGGTCAGGAAAGCCCATCCGGCGGACTCTTTCCGGCCGGGGTTTGAGAGGTCGTAGTTGTATCCGGGAACCAGCACCTGGAAGGCGACCTCCATCCCACCCGGCTCGTCGGCCTTGATGAAGGAGATCGTCCCCTGGAAGTTCCCCGCATACTCCGCGATGGGCATGTCCCGTTGGGGAATCGGAACGCTGAAGCGAGTGGACGCCACGACGTACTCCGTATTCTCCGTCACGAATGGAGAGGCGTGGTTTCCGGCGGAGTTGGGAATCTCGAGGATCTCCTCCGTTTCGAAAGAAGCGAGATCGATTCGGGCCACCCGTGGAGTGTTGTTCCCGTTGATGAAGAGCCACCGGCCGTCCGTCACCCCATCCGTCTGGGAGAGCTCGGGGTGATGGCTGTCGTCCCAGGGGATGAATCCCCAGGAGGTCTCCAACATTCCCTTGGTCTCCTCACTGTATCCCCAACCGTTTTCCGGAAACTGGGAAAACACCGGGATGGTCTTGAGCAACCTCCCGGAAGGAAGGCCGTGGACGGTGACGTTCCCACTGAACCCCCCGGACATAAATGCGTAAAACTCGTCATACTCTCCCGGAGCCACATAAACCGCCGACGCGGCGTCATTCATGGACGGGCCGGACTGCCCCGACTGACATGAGTAGAGGGCGACGGTCCCCAGCATCAGAGCAAGGAAACCAAAGCTCCACCCTTTGGCGCGGATCCTCTCCATTTTTTCATCCCCTGGTCTCGGGTAATGGCCGGGTGCTCTGCACCCGGAGAAGGTCTATTCAGAAGCCTGGCGTCTTGTCCTCAGCCCCCACCTGCGGGGCCGTCGGCAAGAGCCTGGCGCAAGAAGTCCAGAATTGCCCGGGCATCCTCATTGGTCAGGCCCTGGGGCGTCATCGGCGTGTAGTACTCGGCAAGCAGTTCTTTCGTCGCGGGATGTCTTTGAGTCATCTCCAGCGGGTTAAGAAGCATGTTCATGACGAATTCCGGGGTTCGCCGGGACGTCACATCCCGGAGTGGCGGGGCCACATAGCGTTGATCCAGCTTGTGGCAGGCCGAACACTTCAGGTTGAAGATCTCCTCCCCCTGGGCCACGAGGCCGGGATCGATGTCACCGAGAGCCAGCGGCTCCGTCACCGGGCCGATCCCGTTCTCCAACTCCCACTCCGTGAGGTCGGATCCTGGTTCGACCGTCGCTCCAGGCTCAGCCTGGCTACCGGTGTCCTCGCCGTCCCCACCGCCTCCGCCGCACCCGAAGAGGACCAGAGGGAGAACCAAGGCCGGTAGGTGAATCCAGCTCGTTTTCCATACCGCCAGCTTCCAACACCTGATCTGCGTCCAATTGGCCGGGATCATGACCTGATTCCTCGAGAAAGGGTCGAAGATTTCTGGATATCATGAATACAATGGGACCACAGTCGAGTGATGGCTGTGACGGAGGTCACAACCGAGAGGCCGGGGGACTCCAGGGGGTGGCAGGCGGCGGGAGCAGGGAGATCCCGGGGAGCGGGCGGCGTCCCGGGTCGGGGCACCCCGTAGGTAATGGGCGGCGGGGCCGGGGCCCCACCTTTTTGAGGGCGAGGCCCGGAGGGCTACCGGCTCAGGAGCCCTCCACGCCTATAGATATCCATCTGGACGTCCGAAAAGGCTCCTGGGATCGTCTTCCTCGTCGGAAGGGTGATGGACCCCGACTCCAAATCGACTTCGATCACCTGGCCATCCGTCAACCCCTGAGAAAGAAGATCAGCTGCGACGATGGGGAAGCCCTTGTTGATGGCGTTACGCTCATAGATCGCGCCGAAGGATTCGGCGATCACTGCCGAAACTCCAAGACTTTCGAAACAATCGACGGCCTGTTGCCGAGAGGAGCCCGCACCGAAGTTCTTCCCGGTCACGATGATGTCCCCCGGCTGGGCCTTCGAGGAGAAATCCTCCCAACCTTCAAGGTTGTCGAAGGTGTACTGCCCCATCTCGGCGATGTCGGTGATCGTGAGATATCGATTATGGAAGATCATGTCCGTGTCGATATTGTCCCGGTCGACAATCCAAACCCGACCCTCGAGACGAGCTGGTCTTTCCTTTGGCGGGAGGTCCTCAACGCGGGCGGAGGTGTCGTCCATGGAATAGGCGCCCGAATCGAATGCGACGGGCTCCGCCGGGATCTCTTCCGGGAGGCAGACAATGCCGGCTACAGCGGAGGCGGCCACGACTGCGGGAGAGGCGAGATAGACCTCACCCTTCCCCTGTTTCCCTGCGAAGTTTCTGTTCCCGGTACTCACGGTCACCTCCCCGGGGCCGTTCTGGCCGACCTGCCCGGCGGCACATCCGGCGCACCCCGCGTTGGAAACGAGGGCCCGGGCGTCCTTGAATACGTCCATGAGTCCCGCATCGAGACACTGTTTCCACACGGCGTCGGTGCTCGGGACGATCTTCAGTACCACTCCAGGCGCCACGGTTCGCCCTCGTAAGATCTCCGCAGCCGCCTGCAAGTCTTCGAACCGGCCGTTCGTGCAGGACCCGATGAAAGCTGATCCTATCTTCGTCCCTGAAAGGCTGGCCACGTCAACCACATCCTCAGGATGACCGGGCCGGGACATCTGGGGGGTCAACCCTTCCACGTCGATTCTGATGGTCGAGTGGTACTCGGCGTCCGGATCGGCGAACACGCCCTCCACCGGCTGACCGGAGGCCGCGCTGCAGAAGTCCAGAACGGCCTGATTCGGTGGGAAGAGGGCGATGATACCTCCCATCTCCGTAGCCATGGAGGAGATGGTGATCCTCGACGCCAAGTCGAGCTCGTCGACCACATCCCCGTAGACCTCGGCGGCGAACCCGAGCAGGCCGTTCGCTCCAAGCTGTCTGAGCATGGCCAGGGTGATGTCCTTGGCCGTCGCGGCAGCCGAAGGTCTCCCTTCCAGGACGATCCTCACCGTTGGAGGCACCTTGAACCAGACCTTCCCGTAGGCGAAGGCCTGAGCGATGTCCACGTCCCCCATCCCCTGCCCGAAGGCCCCAATGGCTCCCAGGATGTTCGCGTGGGAATCGGTCGATACGAAGGTGGACCCGGGCACCGCATGGCCTCCGTCGATTGCCAGATGGGTCCCGATGCCGGCATCGATGTCGTATACGCTGATGCCTTCCTGCCGGGCGAATTCCCTGCAAACCTGCTGGTTCGTCGCATATTTCTGGTCTGATCCGCCCGGATTGCAGTCGAAGGTGAAGAGGGTTCTCGCCGGGTCCGCGATTGGAAGGGCATGGTCCCTGATGTTCTTCACGACATTTGCGCCCCCGAAATCCCTGGCGGCCCGCACGTCTATCCGAATGTCGACGATCTGGCCGGGGGAGACATCCTGGTCCGAGTGGTCAGAGATGATCTTCTCGATGATGGTTTTTCCCACGGTGCCCGTCTCCTTTTGAAGTACCGCCCCATTCGGCGGGGCCTGACCCTTTGAGGGGATCAACCGAACAACTTAGGGTTTCTGAAGGGGTTGGGGAGGCCGCTCCCCCTCGGCGATATCGACCAGGCGAGCCAGAGAGAGGATCGTCACCCGGCGGCCTTCGGTGGAAATGACCTCCTTCCGCCGCAAGTCACCCAGGGCCCGTGCGACGCTCTCCCGGCTGGTAGCCAGGTGATGGGCGAGGTCGGATTGAGTCCCGGACAGAGGGAAGCTCCCGCCCTGCCTCGCGGCTCCATGCTTCTCGGCCTGTTCGAGAATGGCTTTCGCCACACGGCCGGGGATACTCCGAAGGGAAACCTTCTCCACCACGCTCACGAGAGCTCTGAGCCTCTGGCCCAGGTTCCGTATGACCGCATCGGCGATTTCCGGATGTTCCCGGTAGAGTCTCTTAAAATCGTCCAGGGAAAGGAAAAAGAGCTCGGAATCCGCCGCTGTCCGTCCAGAAGCCGGGTACGGTCCACTGTCAAAAACCGGAAGCTCGGCGACGCTCTGGACCGGATCTTCGGTGTGGAGAACCTGTTCCCGGCCGTCCGGGGTGGATCGGTAGATCTCGACCGCCCCTTCTACCAGGATATAGACCCCCCGGGCCTGCTCACCTTTTTGGAATAGAATGCTCCCGGCCGACACCGTCCGCCGAACCATCCGCTCGCAGACAAGGGCCAGAGCCTCCTCGGAGAGGTCCCGAAAGAAGGAGACGCTCTTGAGCTTTTCCGCCAGTGCTTGTTTCACGGAGCCCGAACTCCCGCTGAAAACCGCCCTTCTCTTTCACCCTCGGACCGGTCCACTCAAGCGCCGATCGCCGACGCCGAAGAAGATGCCCCATTCGGATCCGGATTGGAAGTAGGGGATGGCGTCAATTTGTGACGGGTGTCACATCACCCAGCCACGTTAGACGGTAACGTGGGAAAATGACATCGATCCCTCTTCGGAGATGGCAGCCATGGTACAGATCTCGCCCGACACTTCGATCCACGAGCTGTTGGAAAAGTACCCTTTCCTGGGGGACTTCCTCGCTGACTACAACCCCAAGTTCAGCCTGCTGAAGAACCCTATGATGCGAGCCACGGCAGGCCGGATCGCCACCATCAGGAAGGCATCCCAAATGGGGGGAGTGGAGTTGGGCGATCTACTTGATGCCATCCGTCGGGAGGTGGAACGAGCTTCAGCGGATCGGGACGGTTCCAGGGAAGACGCCTCAGAAGTTGGGGACCTCAACAAGGTCGCAGAGCTGAAGCACCTGATCCTCGACCTCCATGAGGGGGTCGAACCGGAGGAAGCCAAGGCGCGGTTCAACACGGTTGTGAAGGATGTTTCCCCGGAGGAGATCGGGGCGATGGAAGAGCAACTCATTAGGGAGGGAATGCCCGTCGAGGAAATCCAACGCCTCTGCGACCTTCATGTCGCCGTGGTTCAGGACGCTCTCGATACCCACGATGAGGTGATTGCCCCCCCGGGCCACCCCATCCACACGTACCAGGCCGAGAACGAGATCATCACCACGCTCGCAAACCGGCTTGGGGAACTCTGCACCGACGAGAGACGGGACGGATTCTCCGGCCCCGGATGGTCGGCGGACTATCTGGAGGTCATTGGAAACCTGGCCGGAATCGATAACCACTACCTTCGGAAGGAGAACGAACTCTTCCCGGCCCTGGAGCGCCATGGAATCACCGGGCCTTCACAGGTCATGTGGGGAGTTCACGACGAGATTAGAGGGCAGGTCAGGGAGGCGAGAGAGTACCTGGAAGCCGGGTCCTGGGAGGGAGCCGCCAGGGCCGGGGCGTCTTTGGCCCGAGCCGTGGTCGAGATGGTCTACAAGGAGGAGAAGATCCTCCTTCCCCTTGCACATCGAACCCTGACTCATGGGGAATGGGCGGACGTGAGAAAAGGGGAGGATGAGCTCGGGTACGACTTCCACACGCCCTCCGAGCCGTTTCCTGAAGCCCAATCAGAGGTTGAGGCACCTCAACCCCGGCCCGGGCCTCCGGATCCCGGGCTTCAACTTCCCATTGTATCGGCTGCCCCATCAGCACCCCTTCCGGAGGTCACCGACCAAGCTTTCGTGGATCTTGGGACGGGCCGGTTGAGCATCCAGCAGTTGGACATGATGCTCCGGAACCTCCCCATAGAAATCTCATTCGTCGACGCCGACGGGTTCGTCAGATATTACTCCGAAACGGAGGAGCGCCTGTTCCCGAGAACCCCGGGCGCCATCGGGCGACACGTGGAAAACTGCCACCCGCCAAAAAGCATCCACATGGTGAAAGAAATCCTCGAGAAGTTTGCTTCAGGGGACAGGGATGTGGCCGAGTTCTGGATCGAGATGCAGGGAAAGTTCATCCACATCCGATACTTCGCTGTGAGGAGCCTGGAAAGGGAATACCTGGGATGCCTCGAAGTGACCCAGGACGTGACGGAGATCCGGGCCCTGGAGGGCCAGCGCCGACTTCTGGAGTGGCAGTAGGAGAAGGCTCGGGTCGACGGGGGTCGACTGGGCGCCAGGCACACCACCAGGAAGGGGCCGACCGATTCAGGTCCGCCCCTTCCTGCTCCCGGTTTTCCTCCCTCTAGCCAGCCGGCTCCCGGATCATGATGAGGAGCATCTTGAATGCCGTAACGGCCGTCAGGGCGTGAGGAACGCTGGCAGGAAGCAGGAGGCCTTGGCCGGCTGAGACTTCGAACGGCTCTCCTCCGATGGTGATCTCCACCGTCCCATCCAGAACCTCGACGACGGCGTCGTGGGGAGTCGAGTGCTCGCTGAGCCCTTCACCTTTGTCGAAGGCAAACAGCGTCAGGGTACCGGTTGGTTTCTTGATCAG
>JABDNZ010000157.1 GCA_013043565.1 Gemmatimonadota bacterium
CTCGGTAATCTCACCGGCCAGCTTCGTGAAGGTCACGAACACCACGATGGCCACGATCGTGTGCACTCCCAGGACATACCACACGTAGTCCGGGCGCCCCATGTCGTTGAAGTAGCCTGAAAGGGCCGTATACGTCACGCCGCTTAAGGCCGCCCCGATCATGATGGCCAGGAAGTTCATGCCCATGTACTGGCCGGCCTTCTCTTTGGGAGCGATCCACGTGATGTATTCCTGGATTCGCGGCGAAGAGACCATCTCTCCGACGGCGAAGATCGCTATGCCAAGGAAGATGATGGCCGGTGCGGAAATGCTGGCGAGGCCAATCACTCCGAAGCCCACCGCGATCAGGAACAGGCCGAAGAGGAACACCGGCATGGCTTTGTACTTCTCCGCCACGCGGGAAACGAAGATCTGGAGGACCATGATGATCCACCCGGTATGGGAAATCGTCTCACCGAGAATTCGCCGCTGGCCGTCGTCCCCCACCTGGGAAAGGAAGTTGGCGACCCCGGTTCCCAGGACCCCCGCAATGCTCTGGTAGAGCCGGGCCGTGTCCAGGTTACTATCGACGTAAACAGCGCAGAGGTTGAAAAACACCCAGAAGGGGAGCCAGAAGAAGAGCCCGAGGAGGATCAGCAAAAGGGTGAACCTCATATCGGAAAGGGCCGTCCCGATCTCGCTGAGCTTCTTTCCCAGACTCTCGCCTTCGGTTTCCCTGGGCGGCTCTTCGTAGAAGAAGATGGTGATGAAGAGCATCACCACGATGGAGGCCGCGGCCGCCATGAATGCATAGTCCCAGGAGATGGCTCTCAGCTTACCCAGAACGATGGGGCCGAAGGAGCCTCCCACGTTCACCATGGCGTAGAAGATGCCGAACCCCAGTGTTTTGTTGGTTTTGTCCGTAACGGCTCTGACGGTCCCGGCGATCAGGGGCTTGAATATCCCCGCCGCCAAGCCGATGGACAGCATCGTCAGGGCAATGCCGGAGAAGGACTTTGTGTAGATCAGGAGCAGGATGGCCGGCAGGTACGCCAGGTACGAGACGATCAGGACTTTCTTGAAGCCGTACCGATCCGCGAAGGTCCCCGAGATAACGGGAATGCCATACGACAGGAGCAGGAAGATGCTCTGAACGATCCCCAGTTCCGCCCGGGAGTAGCCCAGCTCGGTCATGTAGATCCCGAAGCCGAAGTAGATCCCATAGTAGGCGAACCGCTCCAGCACCTCGATCCCGTTGGCTACCCAGAAGACCGGTGGATAGGCGCTTCTGGGTTGGTTCGGGTTTCTGGCTTGATCGGGGCTACTCATATCCATTGCTCCCTTACATGAGTAATTGGACGAAATCCGACACCATTATTCTCAGGCGGATGCCTATCGCGCTAGCGGTTCACCGGCCCAAGGTACTTATCCAGCCATGCCAGGGTTTCTTTCATAAACTCTGCCCGAGGCGGGATGTGGTCGGTCTCGTAGAGGATGAGGCGCTTATCCTCGGGAGGGGTCGCCATGAGTTCCAGCATTGGGCGAGACGAGGTTTCGGGCGGGAAATAGACGTCGTATTTCCCGTTCAGAATCAGGGTGGGTGTTGTTACCCGGGTCACATAGTTGAAGTCCGAGGCTTCCGGCCGCCCTATTCCAAAAAGGCCTCCGGCCACCAGCACGCTGGCTTGAAACCGGTTTTCCACCGCGGGAATGACGGCTCCCATATTCCCGCCCCAACTCATGCCGTAGTAGGCCATTCGTTCAGCGTCGATATCCGATCGAGTCTCCAGGTAGTCCAGGCTCCTCCTCAGATCCTTCACCAACTGGATGACCCACTCTGTGAATGCAAATGTCCCGTACAGCTCGGGGTTCTGTTCGTAGGCCATGAACTCCGGACCACCTCGCTCGAACGTCCCTTTATACACCGGGTAGAACACGGCCCTACCGTTCCGGACCAGGTAGGAGAGGAACATGGTGAACTCGTAATAGGCTTCCAGACCTTCGCTGGAGGGCATCCACGTGGACGCTCCTCCAGGGAAATAGACCACAGTCTGGTAGGGCCCAGGCGTGTTCGGGGGAAGGAAGAGGTGTCCGAGGACCCGTTCACCGCCGTAGGCCGCATCGAACGAGACCAACTCATGCGTCCACCCGCCGGGGCTTTCCACACTGGACTCGACTTCGGCGTTGAGGTCGGTAGGGTCGTATGCGAATTGCTCTCTGTACACCTGAAACACTTCATCGGAGACGATCTGTGCAGAGCGAACGTCGACAGAGATCCAGGGTTCACGGAATCCGAAGGCCGCTTCCGACAGGCTTTCCGTGTCCGGGTAGTGGGCCAGGCGGATCCCGTTCCGAGGGGAACGGTCCATGGGTGGGGCCTGCCGTTCCATTTCGAATTCGTAGGTGTTGTCCTCCCACGACCCTCCTCTCACGATCTTGCCCTGAGTGGTCTGGTTCCAGCACCACTCCCTGACGTTTCCCGGCATATCGAAGGCACCGAAGGCCGTGACTCCCGGCAGACTGCCAACGGGGATAGGGCCTTGGCCCCCGAAGTTCGTGTGCGGGGCGAATAACCCGAAACCTCCGAGCTGAGGCCAGAGGATCATGGG
>JABDNZ010000160.1 GCA_013043565.1 Gemmatimonadota bacterium
ATGAGGGCCACCGAGGCGGCGTTCCCGAGCGGTACGACCGCCTTTTCTCCATGCACGGAGATTCCGGTTGCAGTGACCGCGCTGCTGGCACCGAGGGGGATGTCCCGAGTCTCACTCGGATCTCCCAGCTGGAACAACCGAACCGCGTTGGCCAAAGAGCTCACTACGAGCCCCACCTCCGGATCGGACAGGGTTCCGTCCAAGAAGTCCAGTGCGGAAACGGACACCGATACGGATGCTGCTCCCCGATTCCCGTCTGAGTCCTCTGCTACCAGGGATATGGTGTGGGCTCCCACGGACGGTAGGGCTACCTCGATCGAGGCTCCCGTCCCGAGAACTCCGTCGAGGGAGCTGGTCCAGGTGAGACCCCCCGATGGGATGGGGCCGTCCTGAGGATCGGTCGCCGATCCCGTCAGATGGAGCGTGGTCCCCTCCAGGAAGCTGGACCCGTGGGAGGGGGAAGTGATCTGAACCGACGGAGACGTCGATCCAGTCGGATCATCTGCTTCGCACGATCCGATCAGGGCCACCAGTGCAACCATCGGGAGGGTACGTGAACGGCCGCGGCGTGGAAGAATGGGCATCAGAGGTTCGGTGTAGAGATGTGAAGACGAATGGCCCATCCCCTCCCTGGGAGGGGGTAGTCCACGAGCAAGGTGGCCCGTTCGTCCAGGAGGTTCGAGAGGGTGGTTTCCACCCTGGCCTGCGATCGGCCCAGGTGGATTGGGACCTCAAACCCCAGGTCCAGGATGGAATAGGGCGAGAGGGTGTTGAGGCTCGATCCGGCCAATGCCCGGCGGGACCCGATGTGGCTGAGTCGGAGGGTCGCGGCACCGAACTCCATATCCATGGTGCCAACCAGCTCCCCGGAGAACCTTGGCCGGTAAGCCACCTGCCCCGATAGGACTTCCCCCCGGTACTCCACGTGGGACCAGGCGAGGTGGCCCACGATCGTGTGAGTCCGATCGAGGCGTGGAATGCCAAGGGAGGCGCCCACCTCCAACCCGCGTCGGGACACGTCGTGATTCCCGGGACTCCAGACGAACTGGAAGTCGGGAGACCAGAGGATCATGTCATCGATGTCACCCTGGTATGCCGATGCTCGGGCCTCCAGGGTGGCACCGGACAACTCGAGGCGGTGGGTCAGGCTGAGGGAAAGCTCCCTGGGGACCCGCTCTGGTCGGAGATCGGGGTTTGCTTTGACCTGGACCCCTTCCTGGAAGAATAGGTCCCCCAGGTTTGGCGGTGAGAAAGCCTGTCGAAAGCCAACTTCCATGCGGGTCCTGGGGAAGTTCAAACTGACCGAAGCGCTGGGTGAGACCGATGTTCCCTTCACAAGATCGTGCCGGTCAAGGCGGAGTCCGACCTTGGCATCCAAACGGGTGATTGGGGAAACGGGCGCCGAGAACTCCAGTCGAGACCAAGCCCCCCTCTCTTCCATCGTGGAAGCTGGCAGGCGCAACGCGTCGGCTCGGACATGGAGCCTTCGGGAGACCACCCCGGCTCGGACCGTCGCCTGCCCGGCCCTGCGCCACATGTCGGCTGCCAGTTCCCTTTGGCTCACACGGGTGGTCTGGTCGTAGGCCTGGCCGAAGGGCGGGGCGGGATCCCGGTACTCGGCTCGTTGGGACTGGAGGCTCAGGAGGAAAGAGCCCCCCGTCCGATCCGCGTCCGCCTTTATTCTCAGGCTAGCCCCGTCCATTCGGTGGTCCTGAGAACCGCTGATGGACGGCTGGGCGATGGTCCCGGGACTGCCCCGTTCGATCTCGGTGACATGGGCCCGGAGAGAGGTCGTGGCGTTCTCCCAGGACCGGGATACTTGGAGCTGGCCCCCGGTTCTGCGGAAGTCGGCGTTTTCTCGCTCCCCTTCTCCGCCCCCTCGGAACTCCGGGACGTCGTAGCGGAAATCTCCTTTGGCTGAGTTCCACTGACCTCCCGCCGATACGGACCAGTCCGGCGTGGGAAGCCACGAGCCCCAGCCCGAAATCTCCCGGCCACCCCAGGCGCCGCCTCCGACGGCCAGGTGTCCGGAGTCCCCGTCGGCGGTTCTGCTTTCGAGAAGGACCACTCCGCCGAGAGCCCGGGGTCCGTAGCGAGATGATTGGGCTCCTGGAAGGACGACAACGCGAGCCAGCGAGGAGAGATCGACGGTACTGAGGTCCACTCTGCCGGTGAGGGGTGAGTTCAGAGGAACGCCGTCGAGGAGTACCAGCACCTGTTCGGGGTTGGATCCTCGAATGTGGATCTCGGCTGGTGCCCCGGGTCCACCCCGGCGGGTGATCGTGACACCGGGGACTCCATCCAGAGCGTCTGGGAGGTCGGTTACGGTCGGGTCCAGATCTTCCGTCTTCACCTCGATGCCGCCACTCGGAAGGCCGGTCGCCGCGACCTCCGCTCGGACGCCGGAGATCTCCACGGGGGCCGGCGTCAGAGAGAGGGAGACCTTTGAATTCCGGCCGTTCAGCGCTTCGACTTCCACCAGTTCGGTGCGGTATCCGAAGGCCGATACTCGGAGTGCGTGCCTCCCCGGGGGGACACCTCGGATCTCGGCCAGGCCGCGGGAGTCGGTCGTCGACATATGGCCCGTCTCCATGATGACAACGGTTGCCGAAACGACGGGAGATCCCGTGGCTCCGTCCGACACCCTGACGTCCACATTCGCCCTGACCTGAGCGCAGAGCGGCGAAGGAAGGGATACAAAAAGGGCTGCCGAGAGGAGAAGCCTGAAGAGGGCGGAGGCGGGCGGGGAGGAGAGCCGGACGCGCTGAAACAAGACCCAGTGCCAACGCGGCACGGCCTGGGATGGGCGCCGAGGTTTTCGCTCCCGAGATCCCACTGTGTCCCCGTCTCTTCGACGGGGAGAAGAACGGGTGTACGCCTGGGAGTCTTTCGGCGCCTAACCCCGTCCCCTCCCTCGAGGGTGGTGGTCGGGACGGAGGAGAGGTCTCCTGGCTCGAGACAGGACCGCTTGCCTTCCCGGGCGTCGCATCACCCAGTGGCTCCTCGAGCGGGCCTTCCGGAATCGGATTCCGTGTCTCTCACAGTGGCGGGGCCGCGCCGGACTTGAACCGGACTTCCGAGATCCCCTCCGTCTTGCGATGTCTGGAACTATGGATATCGGGTGGTCAGTGGCGGGGCAAGGTAGGCACGGCCACCGGGGCGAAAGCACCAATGTCGGACGCAAGTCGAATTTGACGGTTCTTTGACACGGTTGAATAATGATCGACCAGTTTAAGCGCTTCTCCCCAAGGAGACGATGAACTCATGGTCAACCTACGACGCTTCCTGGCATGTCCGGTCCTGATCTCCGTGTTCTTCTGTCTGGTTGCCTGTGGAGACTCAGGCCCCAGCGGGCCCGATCCGAACGATTCAGTTGCCAGTGTCACAGTAACGCCGCCGCAGGTCTCGGTAGATGTAACGTCGTCGACCCAACTCACCGCCACCGTGCGAAATGGGCGCGGCGAAGTCATGACCACCCAGGTGGGCTGGTCCAGTTCCTCCGCTGCTGTAGCCGGGGTCGATGCTTCCGGGCTGGTCACAGGGGTGACCGAGGGAGCCGTAACGATTACCGCTGCGGCCGGAGGCCACTCGGGCACGTCGGCGGTAACCGTGAACGACCCCTTCCCACCGCTGGAGCCTTCGAATGTGGCTGCCTCCCCGGTCTCGAACACTGAGATTCGGCTGACCTGGACCGACAACTCGAACAACGAGGACGACTTCAGGATCGATCGAGAACTGGTTGGCGGAGGAGCCGAAGGTCCATCCGGTTCCCCTGCTCGATCCTCCGCCGAAGTTGCCATCGTCGGCGCCAATACCACCAGCTATTCAGACACTGGATTGCAGGCGGGTACGACGTATCGATACTGGGTGCGGGCATGTAACGAGAATGGGTGCTCCGATTCGGCTGCCGGGGCGGAGGACGTTTCGACCTATCTGGCGCTGGCCATCGAGACTGCCGATTTGCCTCAAGGCACTACGGGTGTAGCCTATTCGGAGACTCTGGAAGCCAGCGGGGGAGACGGGACCTACACTTGGTCTCTTAGCCAAGGAGTGTTCCCGGACGGCCTCGTACTGGCTCCCGCATCCGGCCTCGTCTCAGGGACCCCATTTGAAGGGGGTGCTTTTCCGGTCACCCTGGAGGTTCAGAGTGGGGACGGGCAGTCGGCTACGAAGGCTCTCTCCGTGGAAGTGGTTTTTGTCTTCAGTTGTTCGGGCCAGGTCGAGATTCCCGAGTCGGAATGTGATGCTTTGGAGGCTTTTTATAACACCACGAACGGGCCCGGTTGGACGGACTCCACGGACTGGTTCGCCACCTTTTGGCCCTGTAGTTGGTATGGGGTGACCTGTTTAGAGGGATCGGTTTCGGGGCTGATTTTGACTGAAAATGCCGTTACGGGACCGATCCCTCCCGAGCTGGCGGCCCTCACGAACCTCACCCGACTTTTCCTCCGACGGAACGCCCTTTCCGGGGAGATTCCCACCGAGCTCACGAGTCTGTCGAAACTCCAACGCTTGGATTTCCACACCAACCAGCTCACGGGGTCCATCCCGCCTCAGCTCGGGAACCTTACCGACTTGCAGTCGCTTACGTTCTACGCCAATGACCTGAGCGGCACCATCCCCCCCGAAATTGGGAATCTGACGAATCTCCTCACTCTTAGCT
>JABDNZ010000165.1 GCA_013043565.1 Gemmatimonadota bacterium
TTAGATGGAGCGCAAGAGGTTTTTTTGCAAAAAGTTCCCCGGCCTGGACCGGGCGGGGCGGTATTCCCAGCCGGTGAGAAAATCCCTGTTTTGCTGGGATTTTTCTGGATTCTTAGGCTATCGGCATGGGGTCGTCTTCGGTTTATATTCGGGAAAAATTGGAATGCCCCACTTCTCCCCATATGCCCTAAGCCGGGGTTGGCGGGAGAGCTTGGGCGCCAGGCGGAGCGACCTGACGGTCAGGCAGGAGGGATGGGTATTGGTAGGCTGGGGAAGGTGGAAACGACAGCGCCCCGGGGCCGCCGGCCCCGAGGCGCTGAAGGATTCAGGGAGAGACCAGGCGCCGGATCAGCGACCCCGACGGATGATGGCGTCCTGGATCTCGATGAAGGTATTCGTGGCCGTGAGGAGCTCTTGCCGGTTGGATTCCCGGTTGTTCCTCTGGGCGTAGTCGCCACACGCACGCATCAGCCGGAGGACCTCCTGGAAACGAGGCAGGGTCGCCCTGGCGGTTTCCAGGGTCTGAGGCTCCTGCTGCCGCCTAGCGCTCTGGAAGATTGCGTACCCAAGCCAGAAATCCAGCTTCTGACTGGTAAGGTCGGTGACTTCGAAACCCTTTGCGAGGCGGAGAGTGCTGATTGCGTGAGGCCAGTCCTGCTTCTGGACCCCTTCGTTCACAGCGTTGGCGAAGACCAGGTCGGCCACGGCGTCAGCCGATTGCTCACCGCGCTCCACGGCACCCTGCAGAGTCGGGATGGCCTCGTCGACCCGACCTTCCTGAAGGAGCCAACTCCCCTTCCGGGCGGCCACATTCGGGTACTCGGGATCCAGCTCCATGACGCGATCCAGGGCGACGATGGCTTCGTCGAGGTTCTCGTCCGCCCGGAGAGCGTCAGCATAGATGGCCCAGATCGTGGACTCGTCGCCGTGGGTTTCCAGGATGCGTTCGGCCAACGCGACGGCCTCACCGGCCTCCTCGAGGTTGATGTGGGCCGCAACCATGTTCCGCAGAAGGGCCACATCCATCTCCTCGGCCTCGATGGCGTAAACCTGGTCGAAGGAAGTCAGGGCCTTCCGGAAGAGCTCCACGGCCTCCTGAGGCATCTCCTCCTGGCCCTGGTTCAGCTCTGCGCCAGCCGTGAAGGCGAAGCCTCCGTGCTGCTTGAGGAGGTCAACGTTCTCTCCGTCGACGGCGAGGCCTTCCTCGATGAACTGCATGGCGCCCAAGGCGTCCCCGGCCTGTGCCAGCTCATAGGCCACCCGCATACGCACGTTGGCGTTGGCCGGGTTCAGCTGGAGGTACTGTTGGTAGTAGGAGCGGGCATCCTCGTCCCGACCCAGAAGGGCCGAGAGGTAGCCGGCGAACTGCATGGCTTCCTCGTGGAGAGGATCGATCTCGAGGACCTGAACGAACTCCGCCAGAGCTTCCTCGGGCCTTTCCGTTTCGCGGTAAACCACTCCCAGCGTGTACCGGGAATTCACGGCGGCGGGGTTCAGCTCGATGGCCTGGGAGCACTGGGCTTCGGCGTCCTGCCACTGCTGGCTGGAAGCATAGTCACCACAGAACTGCGCGAAACGAGCCTGGTCGGATTGGAGCTGGAGAGCCTGATAGATATGCTCGGCAGCCTCTCTCTGACCCCGCTCCGGGACGGTAACGGGATCCACCGGGAACTCTTCCCCGGAGGAATCGATGAACTTCGTTTCTACCCGGAAGTTCGCGCCGTCGGGAGCATAGTTCCCGCAGAACACCACCTGGGCATTGATGAGCCCAGCCAGCTGTTTGGCCCGAATGCAGTCGAGGTCTTCCATGTCGACATCGTACTCATTCAGCGCCCTCTTCAGCTCCCGCTCCTCGATGGGCTGGTGGGTCAACATGTCGTTGATGAGGTCCCGAAGCTGGTCCGCCAGACGCTCGCCGAACTTCTTGTCGGCACCGTTGAGGGGCTGGATCTCGGGGACCATTACACGAAATCGTGCAGTGGCCTCCTGAGCCGACGCCTCTTGAGGATGGAGCGGGATAGCCGCAAGGCAGGCAGAGACCAGGGCCAGGAGCCCGAGCCGGAGCCGTCCGTTCATTGTACCTTCTCCCTGAAATGGGTCCAAACAACGCGCCACCGGGGGAAGCCGCGCGGTTTACGCGGAAAACGGAGGACCTTGCGATCCCCCCAAGGAAGAGCAGCCCCCCCGGAAACCGGCACACACTCCCTCGTAAAGTCCGAAAATCTATATGGAGACAGGAGTTAAGGTCAACCGTACGCTCGAAATGGCCTGACTCTTGAGCCTCCCTGCCTCTGTTTCTGTTGATATGTACCTTGGAAGCCCACGTATTATTACATGAACCGAACCCAAAAGGTCCACGGTCGAATCGGTCCGAGATCATTCCTCTTGGCCTTGGGGACCGACCGGAGTTTCATGGGATTCCGCAGAGATCTCGTAGGATTCAACCGCCGCCCTCACCTCGGGCGGGAGTCGCTTTGTCTTTCCTTCAGCGTAGTCGAACATCACCATGGTGGTTTCCCCGGAAACGAGTTCCCCTCCATCTGCTCCCAGGGCAAGGTATTCCATGATGAAATGTTTTCTCCCCAGGAAGGACACCCTCACGCCCACCTTCAGCCGCTGCGGGTAAAGGACCCGTCGGTGGTAGCGAACTCGAGCCTCGGCCAGGATGAAGTCCACTTCGTCCTCGTCCCCCCGGCCAACGACGTCTCTCCAGTACCCGGCTCTGGCTTCCTCGAAGTAGACCAACGCCATGGAATGGTGCGCATGACCCCCGAGATCGATGTCCTTGAACCGGACTTCCACCGGCTCCCAGAAGGTGAAAAGGGATGATTCAGGCCGCATGGTTGCACTCCTTCGATCGAACATGACCATTGGGGACCAGCCGGACGGACACGGAAGCATCTCCCTTTCAACCCAGGATGGAAAGGGTGGACTTGGTTTCTTTCCCAACCTGCAGGGTAAGAGATCCTTGCGCGGAACGGGGGGGGCGAGCCACCATTTCTAGGCTGAACAGAGGGAACGCGGGTGCAGGGTCTCTTTCGCAGAGGAGTTCCATTCAATGGAAGTCATGCCAATCGATCTTACCTCGGTGATCGCAGTCGTCATGGGGATCTCCGTCGTCCTCATCCCTGTTATCGGCCTCACGGCCCGTTTCGCCCTGAAACCCGTGGTGGAAGCCCTGTCCAACGTCCTCCAATCCCGGGGGATGGACGAGTCCCTTCAGATCGTGGAGAGAAGGTTGGCCCTTCTCGAGACCCAGATGGAGGGCCTCGAAGGCTCCATGAAGCAGATCCAGGATACCTCCAGCTTCGACGCCCAGCTCAGGTCCGGACAAAAACCCGACGAGGATCGAACTTCTTCCCCATGAACTCCAGGCCGAAGCCCGAGATCATCGCCCATAGGGGCTACAGCGCAAAAGCGCCGGAGAACACCCTCGCCGCCCTGGAGGCCGCTCTCGAGACCGGCGCTGAGTCCGTCGAGTTCGACCTGCATACCGCTGCCTGCGGGACGCCGGTCCTCTTTCATGATGCCATGCTGGGCCGAACGACCAACGGAGTCGGTCCGGTGCGCCGTCGCCCCCTCCCCCACCTCAAGGCATTGGATGCCGGTGGTTGGTTCGGACCCGAGTTCTCGTCCGAGCGGATCCCGACGCAGGACGAAGCCCTGGCCAACTTGAAAGGGCGGGTGTTCAGGGTATACCAGGACATCAAAGGGTACAGAGAGATGGAGGACCTGGACCGGATGGTGAGCATCACCAGGGAAAGAGGGATGGCTGAAGCCACGGTGTTCACCACGTCGGATTGGGTCATCATGAATAGGCTCCGGCGCGTGGCCCCGGAGATCCGAAGATCCTACTTGGCCGAGGGTCCCGAGACTCTGAAACGAGCCATGGACCTGGCGATCTTGGACGAGGGATCCCTCCTCAGCCTGGAGTTGGAAGTGGCCTTGGCCCACCGACCTTATCTGGATGAGGCCCTCCGGGAAGGCGCGGAGGTCATGGTGTGGACCGTGAACGACGAATCTGCCGCCACCCAGGCCGTGGAGCTGGGAGTTTCCCGGATCGTCACCGACGAGGTCGAGAAACTCCTCGCCTGGCGCTTCGGCCGGCTCTAGTCCGGGGGCCCGCCTGCTGGAAGGGAGAACCAAAACCGACTCCCCTTCCCCACCGAGCTCTCGACCCACACGTCCCCCCCATGGGCTTCCACGATGCCCTTGACGATGGAGAGGCCCAGCCCGGCTCCACCCTTGTCTTTCCGGCTGACCTGCCAGAAACGGTCGAAAAGCCGGTCCTGATCCTGTGGAGGGATCCCGGGCCCCGTATCCAGGACAAACAACCGGAGGCCGCCGGCCTCTTCGTCTGCCTGGACACCCACCACGACTCGGCCTCCTTTTGGCGTCTCCCTCAGGGCGTTCTCCACCAGATTCGAGAGTGCCTGGACTACCCTGTGCCGGTCTCCCCACCCTGGGGGAAGCCCCTGCGGAATCTCAACCTGCAAGGAGATCTCCTTGTCCTCGGCCACCTGGTCGTAGGCACCCTTCACCTCGAACAAGACCGAGTCCACGTCCAAGGGAGCCGGGTGGACCGTGAGGGCTCCGGCTTCCAGACGAGCGACGTCCAGGAGGTCCTGAATCAGCCGGTTGATCCGCTCGGCCGAACGCTTCACGGCCCGGAGGTGTTCCTCCCGCTTTTCCGGGGGAGGATCAAAGGTCAGGAGAAGGCTCGCAGCCGAGAATATGGTTCCCACGGGGTTCCGAAGGTCATGGGAGACCACCGCCAGGACCTCGTCCCTGGCCCGGACGGCCTGTCGGAGTGACGTCTCCGCGGCCCGGGTTTCCGTCATATCGGTAAAACTCAGAACCGCCCCCCGGGGCGTTGGGCCATCCATCATGGCCCGGATGGACAGTTGAACGGGAAACGGCTCCCTTCCGGCCCTCCAAAGAGTCTCATTCCTGCCGGAGACAGGCTTCCCCGACTCCAGGCTCTGGAGGATCGGGCACTCCTCCTTGGGTAGGGGGCTCCCGTCGGCGGTGGAGTGGTGGAGCATCTGGTGCACATCCCTGCCCACGACGGACCGGGCCGAGTAACCCAGGAGTTCCGCCCCCGCCCGGTTGAGGAACGTGCACTTCCCTTCCAAGTCCATTCCCAGCACCCCGTCACCGGTGGCTCTGAGGAGCCCATCCGCTTCCCTGCGGGCTCGGAGGGCCTCCCACCGCCGAGTCTCCGACTCCTTCATCAGGGTCCGGAGACGCCATGCCAACACCAGAACCACCACGGTAGCCGAGAGACCGAGGAAAACCAGAATCTGCGTGTATTCGGCTTGGAGGAACCGGGCTCGAGTCATCTCCCGCTCTATGGTGTTTCTCTCCACCGAGAGCGCGTCCCTGAGGCCCTCTCCAGCCGAGAGGACCTCGGCGTAGGTGGCTCGGTCCAGGTTCAGCCGTGCCGCTATGTCCTCCGCTGACGGGGCCGGGATCGGATTCTCCGGGGCCAGCTCCTGACTCAGCATCTCCTGATGGCCCAGGTGCCACGAGAACGATAGTGGAACCAGGTTTGCCATCTCTTCTCTGACATTGATAGACATCCCTTCCGTCAGGGTCCGAAGGGTGTCGATCGTGGCCTCTTCCGCCGCCCATGCCTCCCGGTACCGCAACCGTGACTCGGAGTCCCCTTGAAGCAGAAACGAATAAAAGGCCTCCATCTCCCTCGCCTGCCAGAACTGGGCTCTCTCGGCGAGCCTCTCGGCCGGTTCCAGGACGGTCCTGATCCGCTCCCTGACCTCCTCCACGTCTCGTTGGAGACGCATGGGAACCAAAACCAGGGCAAGGAGGGTGAGAAGGAGAAAGAGGAGGGCGAGGCCCGTGGCCCACGCGGCCAACCTTCCGGGTTGGTCGGACCGTGCCCGTCCCCTCCGTTCCCTCAGTGGGCTCCGGGTCCGCCGTTTCGTCGGGTTGGGTCGCTGGCTCATGGTCAGATCTTGATGAAGATCCTTCGTCGGTAGAGGATCCACATGATCGCCAGCCAAATCATGACATAGGTCAGGGCAAAGGCAAGCGATCCATTGAGCGGTCCGGCCCAGGAGACAAAGAGGTTCTCATAAACCCAGACCTTCAGGGACTCTCCCTCTGATCCTACCCTGATCAAGCCCATTTGCTTCGCCACCAACCCCGATGCGACAAAGACGGCGATGGCGTTCATCCCGTATACCACGAAGGGTTTTGCCCAGGCCCGGTACTCCACCTCCTCCATGATCCAGAAAAAGACGCTCAAAAGGAGGAGTCCGGCCCCTGCCGTAAAAAGGACATAGGAGCTGGTCCAGAGGGCTTTATTGATGGGAAAGACCAGGCCCCAGAGGAGCCCCGAGACCACGCCCAGAAGGCCTGTTCCCACGAGACCAGCGAGCTTGACCGGGTTGGAGCGATCCGATTGCAACCACTCCCCCGTGAAGATCCCGAGAAGAGTCGTTGCGATGGCAGGCAGAGTGCTGAGGAGCCCTTCCGGGTCCCAGGTCCCCGCCCAGAGGCTCCCGCCGAGAATCAGCCGATCCAGATAGGCCGCCAGGTTTCCGTCGGGAGACAAATCCCCGGCTCCGTAACCCGGTACCGGGGCCAGGGTCATGAGGGCCCAATACCCCAGTAGGAGCCCGGCAACCATCGACCCTCTCCCGAGA
>JABDNZ010000168.1 GCA_013043565.1 Gemmatimonadota bacterium
TCCAGAGTGAGATTCGACGTAATCCCGTATTTGAGGTCCAAACCCGCGGCGTAAAACTGTTCTCCGGCACCTCGAAAAGGGTCATCCGGATGCACGTTCAGATGTTCGGACCGGGTGGTGGCGTAGGGTAGAAGCTCCAGTCGGCTCGGAGCTTGGACTCGGCCCAGGCCTTCCAGATGCCCATAACGATGGGGGCCCCCGGCTTCCGTCCGGGGCGTGT
The DNA here is from genome assembly GCA_013043565.1 of Gemmatimonadota bacterium. Taxonomy (GTDB): domain Bacteria; phylum Gemmatimonadota; class Gemmatimonadetes; order Longimicrobiales; family Gaopeijiaceae; genus JABDNZ01. The sequence goes on from JABDNZ010000168.1 coordinate 221, forward strand.
GGGCGAAGTTGGCGACTTCCTGTTTCCGGGCGATGAAGCGGGTGAACTGGATTCCCCAGACCGGATCGTCCGAGGAATCGAATCGGAGTTGAGAGTACGGGATCCGCCACTCGCCATACCACCCTTCACCGTCCCGGGAGGCGGCTCCTTCCCACACCGGGTCCCAGCCAAAGTCGTATTCACCGTCAGTCCCCAAGGCCGCGTCCTGATAAGCTCCGGAGGGCGTGAGTGTGAAGGCGTAGGAGGTGTTGTGGTCGTGTCTGGAGTCCAGGCTCACAAAAAAATAGTCGAAGTCCGAGACGACGTCCCGACGGGTCAGGGTCGCCCGAATTTCGTCCGGCTCCGAATCGAACATCCAGGCCCCGATGTAAAGCGCATCCGGTCCTGCCAGGAGCCGGACCTCGGTTCGCTCAGAGACCGGCTCGCCATCGTTTGGCTCCCTTTGCAGGAACCCCGCAAACGGCTCGGCCGTCAACCAAGCCAACTCGTCCAGGATCCCATCGATCTCGATAGAGCCTTCCAGTGCGGCCGCCGAGATGGTCGGAGCCATCGTCTCATGGTCATAGACAACTGAGGCGGCCGCTTCCATCCCCGGGTCCGTCGGGCGTGTTTGGGCGAACGCTTCCTCTGGCGAGAAGAGGTAGAGGAGCACAAAAACAAAAACGAAGAGAGCCAGAGGAACAGCGAGGAGGCAGTGCCAGGAGGCTGAGGTTGGCGAACGTTTGCAGGGCATTTCCTAATCCAGGGTTCAGGGCAAGCTTCCCAGGCGGTTCAAAGACATCTACGCGTACTCACCGCCGATCTGTCACTGAAGCCGAGAGCAGGTGCCCCACCCGCCGGCCGGTCTGGTCATTAATAAGATGCCGCAGAGCTTAACCAGGTTGGCTGTGTCCCTGTCAGGGAGATGTCAGAAAAAAAACCGGCGGAAACCTCAACTGGACTGAGCATATTCCAGAGATAGAAAACTTTCGTTTCGAAGTGTTTTAAGGTTATAATTAGCCCTGCCTCGAAAGGCGGGACTTTCCCGCATCAGGCAAATGCACCCCCCCGGCTCTAAAAGATCATCAAAAAAAGAAACATATGTTTCTGAACTAGCACGAATATCAACAAACCAGGAACCGAAGAACGGTCTCGCTGCGAGACCCCGTCTCATTGTTACGGAGTGGTCCAAATGAAAACAATCGCCCTCACTGCCCTGGTAGCCTTGGGGATCCTCTTCCCTGTGACCTTCGTCCCAGCTCAAGGAAACGACTCGAGCCAACCGGAGGCGCTATCAACCCCCGAGCCTGCATCGGAGGTCTCGGTCGCCCAAGCGGACACCATCGTGATCCAGATCATCGCGGACGCCGACTCTGTTATTGCAGTACCCAGCGTGGTGGAAGTCTCCCCTGGGGAGGTTGTGACCTGGGAGTGCGAGCTGGGCGAGTGGATGGTGTTCTTCCGGTCCGCTCAGCCCTTCGGAGAGATCGCCGTGGGGCAGGGGATCAGAGGCGGCCAGGGCCAGCGGAACGGGCAGGCCGTAAGGAATGAGGCCGCTGAGGGTAGTTACAAGTACGACATCATGGTGAGGATCCAGGGGGGAAGAAACTTAAGGGCCGATCCAGAGATTGTGGTTGGACCCGGAGCACCGAAATAGCTTCGGTCCGTTGATTGCCCAGCTCTAAAAAGGTCCGGGGCCCCGATGTCTTGGGGCTCCGGACCTTTATTCCTTCTAAAGGCCGGAATGCCGACCAGGGGCTTTAGTCCCGGATGGAGACCCGGTCAGCCGGAATCGGCGGCCGGAACCGCCACCATCTCCTTGAAGCGCGGGCGCTCCCGCAGAGGCTCCCACCACCAGTCCCGAGCGATATAGGCCTTTCGTTGGGGCATCTTTCGGAGGAACTCGTCCAACAGGTCCAGGGCCTCGTCCTCCTCCCCCAGGTGCATCCTGACGTTCGCTTCGAAGTAATCGGTCCAGGGGTTGGCTGCAGAGGAAGATGCGTGAGCCTGGCTCACAAGAGCTTGGGCACTGTCCACCATCCCGTGCTGGGCCAGGACGGCGGCAACCTGTAGTCGGCCGAAGGACCAGGGCGACATATTGAAGGCATCCTCCAGCTCCGCCAGCAGGGCATGAGCGGTATCGACGGCGCCGAGGGTTCCACCCCATCCTGCCAGAACCACCAACCGCGCCCCGGCGAACGAGGGCTCGGCTGGGAACCGCCTTCGCCCCTCGTCATTCCACTGGGTAGCCCGGGGGATGTCGCCAAGGTCCAACCAGACCTGGGATAGAATGAAGAGTGTCTCCTTCTCCGCATTGATCAGAAAGGGATCGGCTTCGAGGGCATGTTGGGCGGCGATGGCTGCCTCTTGAAAGTTGCCGCGGAGACGGAGGAGGTCGGCCAGGGATACGTGGGCAAAGACTCGAGAGGGGTCGGCGGCGGTGGCGGCCCGAAGATCGCCTTCCGCCAACCGGGCCAACTGGTCTCCGTCGCCCGCGTCTTGCCTTCGAAACAGATCCACCCTGAGGGAACCCCGTAGCTCCAGGGCCTCCGGATCCCCTGGGGCCTGCCTGAGGGCCCTCTCGGCCCTCTGCATTCCCTGCTCGAGCAACTCCCGGTCTCGCATGCTCTGGGAAGCCGAGTAAAGGCCTGCCCTGGTCCTTGCATTCCAGCCCCTGGCAATCGTTGGCGCCGGCCAACGAGGGTCCTCGTCAGCCGCTTGGGCAAAGAGGGAGTCGGCTCGGAGCAGGATTCGGCGAGCAGATACCGTATCGCCGAGGGCCCAAAGCAGGGTGTCGGCGTCCTCGACAAGGTGCCGGGCCCTCTGGTACAGCTCCCAAGCGGTGCCGCTGTTGGAACCGGCCTGTGCCCGCCGGCTCTGTAGCTCACTCCCCAGGGCCTGTCCTACCAGCCGGACCGCCTGTCGGACGATGGTGTCCCTCAGGGCAAGGACGTCACTCCCCTGCCCGTCGATCCTCTCGCTCAGGAGGTGCATCCCGGATTCGCCGTCGATGAGCTGAACGGTCACGCCTATCCGGTCCCCGGACCCCTCCACGCTCCCCTCCACCAGGCTCCCCACTCCTAGGATTCGAGCAAGACTGTCCAAGGGGATGGTGGGATCTCGGTAGGGTTTTACGCCATTCCTGGAAACCACCCGCAAGGTCTCCACCTGACTGAACTCATGAATCAAGGCTTCGGTGACGCCGTTGGCCAGGTAGGCCAACTCGCCCCCTGCGCTGAAGTCGTCGAAATAGAGGACGGCCAGGTCGGTCGGATCCAAAGAGGTGTCGTCAGCAGCCTGTTCCTCCCCGGCACTCCTTACAGCCCCGGGCTTGAGCCATACCTGCCAGCTCAGCCATCCAGCCCCGGCGGTGAGGCCGATTACGAGCAGGACCAGCGTCGTCCGGAAACGCCGGCTCTGGAGAAACTGGTTCACAGCCGGGGGGGTCTCGGACGCGTCGGAGGTCCGCTGAACCCCCTCTGCGGTCAGGTCGAAGGCCCAGGCCAGGGCCAGAACGACCGGGAACCCGAGGACCATCAACACTGCCACGGCCCGTACCATCCATTCCGGCAACAGGAATATGGGGAGGATGGTCGCAGTAACCTCGATCACGGCCCAAGCCACCACCGCATACACGGCGGCGGCCCGGAAGACCTGTCGGCGTTTCAGCTCCGCGAGGAGCACGTTCAGTCTCTCGAGGTGTGGAAGCATGTGGGAAGATATGTTTCCGGGAAACAGTTTAGGTCAAGTGTGAAGCATGGAACCTGCGAGTCAGGTCCGGCTTGACGCAGGAAAAACCTCGGCCCTAACTATGGAGCCTGGTGATCCAGAATCCCCTGGCTTACCGATCTCTTCCCCAGGAAGACTCAGGATGTCAAACCCCGCACCCGAAAACCATCCCCGCTGGACCCGTCAACCGCGGGTACCCTCATGGCGCCTTTCGGTTCTGATCCTCTCGTCTTCCGTTCTTGGCCTTCAAGGGAATCTGGCGGCCATCTCCGCCCAGCAGACGAGGGCCTTTCAGGACATTACCCTCACCATCGCCGCCCCGGAAGACGTGGGAATGTCCGCGGATTTCCTGGAGTCGGGGGTTCAGCTGTTCAGGGAGGCTGTGGAGGCCGGGGGTCTGGTGGGTGCTGTCCTTTTGGTGGCGAAAGACGGGAAGATCGTGCTCCATGACGCCGTGGGGTGGCGGCACAAGGGACGGGGCCTCCCAATGGAGAAAAACACCATGTTCCGCATGGCTTCCAACACCAAGCCCACCATCGGTACGGCCATCAGTCAGTTGGTGGAGGGAGGAAAGCTGGACTACGATGATCCGGTTCGAGACCAAATTCCCTCCTTCGACAACTACCGGGCCGGTTTCATCCAGATTCGGCACCTCCTGAACCACACGGCGGGATTCCGTATCGAATCCCTGTTCCTCGAACCCTACATGGAGCCGTCTTCAGAACACCCAGACGCCCCCACCCTCCAACTGGAAGCCGCCCGCTTCGGGGAAGTTGGCGCGGAGGTACTCCCGGGAACGTCCTACTCCTATTCGAATCCGGGATACAACACGCTGGGGGCCCTGGTTGAAATCGCTTCGGGGCAGAGCCTGGAAAGCTATCTGGACGAGCGGATCTACACGCCCCTCGGAATGCACGATTCATACAACCATGAGCTGGCAGAAAAGCTCGACGGGAAGCTGGATCGCATGGGGGCGGTTTACTACAACCGACGAAACGGGGAGTGGGTACCAGGGTGGGAAGCGGGGGATCCTCCCCAAGTTCCCTTCGTTCGAGCGTCGGGGGGGATGATCTCCACCGCCGGGGACTACGCCATCTTCTGTCAGATGTTCTTGAACGGCGGGATCTATGACGGCATCCGCATCCTCTCTGAGGAGTCGGTGGCGGCCATGACCAGCGACACCTATTTCTCCGGCGGGGAGTTCGATCCGGAACGAGGCACTCGGGTCGGATACGGATTGGGCTGGAGGGTCGACGAGGACGGCACCTTCTCACACGGCGGGTCGGACGGCACCCAAGCCTGGGTGGACCCTTCCCAGGGCCTCATCGTCCTGGTCTTCACTCAGACCCCCAACGGACGGAATCCCCGCTCGGCCTTTTTGCAGCTGGCGCGAAAAGCGATTATGGAGTAATAAAGGGGCGCCAAGCTATTATTTGAGTCACAGATCTGCATGCATCGGCGGAGGAACGACATATGCCCATCTACGACTACGCCTGCAAAAAGTGCGGGCACACCTTCCAGCGTATCGAAAAGATCTCCGAACACGGATCTAAAAGAGTGAAATGCCCCGAATGCAAGAGCACCCGAGTGGAGCAGGTATTCGGCAGCATCTTCGTGAAGACCTCCCGGAAGAGCTGACGGTACTATCCCCAGTTCTCGATTGGATCCTGGCGAAGGCTCGAGCACCCCCGTGCCGGAACGTTCCCGGGCTTCAGCTTTTCCCCGAAGTCCATGGAATGGGTATCGGCGATCTCCATGCGTAGATCGGAGAGGTAGCTCTCCAGGACCACCTTCAGGATCTCGGCTTCCCCTTATCAGCCCTGCCTTTAGATCCCGTACACTTTAGTGACACATTCCCGGCAACCGGCCCTTACATTGGGCATGATCCCTAGAGAGCGGGAACGAATCACCTGACCTCTCCCGGGCGCAGCCATGCCAAAGCAGAACCATCGAAAGCGGGCGCTCCTATTCTTGGCGGCGGTGCTCCTTCCAAGCGCGGTCCTGGTGGGAACTACAGCCCACCTGATACGTCAGGAACGTGAGTTGGCCGCTCGTCGGGCCGAGGAGGAGCGCAGCCGTCTCGCCCTCCAGGTCGGACAGGACCTCATGAAGGAGCTTCGGCAGCTCTGGGATCGGATCGAGCGAGTCTCCCTCACGCCTGAGGACATCCACTGGTTCACCGGCCCCGAGTCGGCTCTCCTGACCGTAGCTGGGCTTGAAAGTGGATCCCTGGTCTTCCCCTGGGAGATGGGGTCGGATCCGTCTCAGTTTCTCGATCCCGGCGCCACCGACCGTCACGGGAGTCTCCTGCAGTGGGGCTCGGAGGCGGAGCACAGGGCAAGGAACTTCGTTCGGGCGGCCGAGCTGTATGGCCAAGCGGCGAAGGTGCCGGGAATAGCCCCTAGCCAAAACGCCGAGGCCCGGTTTGAGCAGGGCCGGGCTCTCAATCGCGCCGGCCGAACGGAGCAGGCCCAGGCCGTCTTCCTCCTTCTCTCCCGCGATCCTCCCTTTCTCACCGACCTCGAGGAGATGCCGTTCTCCCTCTGGGGACTCGCAGGCCTTCACGAGACGGGGGCAGCCCACGGAGAGCTCACCAGACTCCTGGAGAGAAGCCTGGACGAGGTGCACCATTATTCCCCCACCGCCGTTCTGTACTGGAGGACCCTCGCGGAGGAGATCTTGGCAGAGGGGTCAGACAAGTCCGGGCCGTCGGACAGGCAACCACGGCTAGATGCAGAACTCCTCGGAAGGGTGCAGGACGCCGCCGAAGAGAGGGTAGCGGTCCTGGAGGCCCTGGAACGGCTACGGGCCGATTTCGCCGGCCTCCGGGCCATGGCTCTGAGAGAGCAGCAGGCTGTGGAGGAGGCAGTGGGGCCCTCCTGGATCTCGTACGGCGAAGAGCCCTGGCTGGTGGGATTCGTCCCCGGCGAAAGAGGTGCGGCCACCCGCATGGCCATTGCCCGCCCTGCCCGACTCCTCGGCCCTGGAGGGGGACTCGATCTGGGCGCGTACGGGACCTCGTCCGGGGACACGGAAAGCGGCGTGATGTCGTCCGGAGACACGGAAGGTGAGCCGAGGTCGCCGGCGTGGTCGGCCGTGACTCTTATGCCAGCGGGGGAAACCGAAGGAGAATCCCTCGGCCCGGCCCTGAACGGACTTCGGGGCGGCTTCCCGCCGGGGTATCCGTCAGCAGGAGAAGCCGGAGGGGTGGAGGTGTGGTTCTTCCGACTCTTGCTCCCGATCATCCTCCTTCTAACCGGGTTCACGGCCTATTTCGCTTGGCGAGACGTACGACGAGAGACCGAGGCCGTTCGCCTCCGGTCGCAGTTCGTATCAAGCGTGACCCACGAGTTGAAGACACCGCTCACGTCCATCCGGATGTTCGCGGAGACCCTCCGTTTGGGCCGACACTCCGGGCCTGGGGCTCAACAAGAGTATTTGGACACCGTCGTTCACGAGACTGAGCGCCTGAGCCGCCTCATCAACAACGTTCTGGATTTCGCCCGAATCGAGCGAGGAGAGAAATCCTACCACATGGCTCCGACCGATGTTGGCGCCGCAGTTCAGGAAGCCGTCCGAGCAGTGGCCCATCCCCTGTCTCAGGGGGGTTACACGCTGAATCTCGACATCGCAGAAGGATTGCCCTGGGCGGAAGCGGACTCTGACGCTCTAACCCAGGCGGTCCTGAACCTTCTTTCAAACGCTATCAAGTTTTCGGGAGAAGAGAGCGAGATCGACCTGAATGCGTCCTCGCAGGGAGGGTACATCCATATCCAGGTCCGAGATCAGGGACGCGGCATCGCCCCGGAAGACCAAGCGGCCATCTTCGACGACTTTTTCCGTACGGTCGAGGCCGAGAAGGACGGAATTCCCGGGACGGGTCTAGGCCTGTCGCTGGTCGCCCACGTCGCGGACGCCCACGGAGGTAACGTCGGGGTAGAGAGCGAAGTCGGCCGGGGAAGCACCTTTACCATCCGGATCCCGGTCGACGGACGGCCCTCCGACGAGGAAGGTGCTTCGTGACGGTGAAAAAGCGGATTCTCGTGGTCGAAGACGATACCGCCATCCTCCGGGGCCTGACCGACAACCTCCGATTCGAAGGGTACGATGTCATCCCGACCCGCGGGGGAGACGAAGGACTGCGCATCATCCTGGAAGAGGAACCGGATCTCGTGATCCTGGACATCATGCTTCCGGCCCTCTCGGGGTACGACGTCTGCCGCCGGGCCCGAAAGGAAGGGAAGATGATGCCCATCCTCATGCTCACGGCCCGGGCTCAGGAGGTGGACCGGGTCATGGGGTTGGATCTGGGTGCCGACGATTACGTCACCAAACCGTTCTCCATTCCGGAGCTCATGGCTCGGATACGGGCACTTCTCCGCCGGGCCGAGGGTCCTTCACTCCTCCCGGATCATGTGACGTTCGGGGACGTCAGGGTGGAGTTCGGGAAATACGAGGCGATAAAGGGAGGGGAGACGGTGCGATTGGCACCCAAGGAGTTCGGAGTCCTCCGGCTCCTGGTGGCCCGGGAGGGGAAGGTCGTGACCAGGACCGACCTCCTTCACGAGGTCTGGGGTTACGATCACTTCCCGACCACCCGAACCGTCGACAACCACATGGCTTCGCTCCGCGCAAAGCTGGAGGATGACGCGGCTCGTCCAGCCCACCTCCTCACGGTGCACGGGGTGGGATACAAGTTCGTGGGGAACGCAGGGAAAAGATCTCCAGACTCATGACCAAATCTTTGCATCCGGTGTTCGCCGTCGTGACACGCTCTCCTGAGGGTGCTCGCATTTTTGTGGCAGGATCGGCACTCCAACAGGAGGTGACATCATGAGGGTCCAACCGGCCATGAGGATTCTGCTTTCAGCCCCCCTCGTTCTCGCACTGGCATTCCTCGGCCTGCCCAACGGGGTCCTGGCCCAAACCCAGGCGGAGAACCTTTTCCAACAGGCCCTTCGGGTCGAAAGAGTCTCGGGGGATCTGGAGGAGGCCATCCGCCTTTACCAACAAGTGGTGGATTCAGGGGACAGAGCGCTTGGAGCCAGGGCTCTGATCCGTGTAGCCGAGAACTACGAAAAGCTGGGTCGCCAGGGCGCCCAGGATGCCTATACCCGGATCATCCAGGATTTCGGCGACCAGTCGGAGCAGGTGACCCTGGCCCGGGAGCGGCTGGCGGCCATGGAGCCGTCTCCGGCCGGACCCGGGGAGGTGAGGATCACCACTCGACAGCTTTGGGCCGGGCTGAACGCCGGTGCAGAAGCCCCGACGCCCGATGGGGAATACCTGGTATGGGTGGACTGGCAGGGGTCCATGGATTTAGCGGTGCGCGAGATTGCCACCGGAGAAAACCGGATGCTTACGCGGCATGCTTCCCTGGTGCCTCCAGTAGCCTACACATACAACGGAAGAGTATCCCCCGACGGTGGAACGGTTGCCTTCGGGCTGAACGATGGGGGAGAGGCAGGAGGGTTGCACCTCATCGGGATTGACGGCACGGATTCCCGAGAGCTCTACCGGGAAACGGGTTGTTGGCTTTACCCGCAAGCGTGGATGTCTGATGGCAACTCCCTGGTGGCAAGAAGAGATTGCTGGTCGGCCGCCAACCCAGAGGGGATCTTCGAGACACTCCTGATTTCGGTTTCGGACGGCTCTCTTCAAGTACTGAAGGATTTGCTGGATGTTCGTCAGGGTCAATCCGCATCCCTGTCACCGGATGATCGGCACCTGGCGTACAACTACCTTACCGAGGAGGAGGGCGGGAATGCCGATATTTGGATCCTTGCTCTGGACGGAAGCGGTGATGGACCCTTGATCCAACATCCTGCCGACGATCAACTCCTTGGTTGGGTTCCTGGAACGAACCAGTTGCTTTTCCTCAGTGATCGAGACGGCACTCGGGATCTCTGGACGGCAGCGGTCGAGGGTGGGCTCATGCGTGGGTCCCCTCGAATGGTGCGCCGGAATGTCGGACAGATCCAACCCGCTGGGTTCTCGAGGGACGGGTCGCTATTCTACTCGGTTTCCACTAGGTGGTTCTCCACGAGTATCGCCCCATTTGACGCCTCAAGCGGAAGGGTGGATGAGGGCTCGGCTACCCCTCTGTTGGGCTCGAATCATAGTGCTGCCTGGTCACCCGATGGTGAGCGCCTCGCCTTCCTCACGGAACCCGGAAACCCGACGTCCAAGGAGGCGGAACTTCATGTCCGCAACCTGACCGCAGACCGGGAGCGAGAACTGGCACCGCACATCTCGTTTCGTCGGATCAGTGGCTGGTCTCCCGACGGTAGCATGATTCTAGTGTCCGGGTGGGACGAGTCATTGGAGACGGAGGAGTACAAGGGAGCGCTCTACGCGGTTGACGTAGAAGGAGGAGAGGCCACCTCGGTGCTGGATTATCCCAAGGAAGCCCAATGGCCACAGGGGGTTGGGGCGGTTTGGTCTGCTGACGGTAAGGCAATCATCTATTCGGTGGTGGACGCCGAAACGAGGGACGGTCGACTCGTGTGGCGGGATCTCGCCTCTGGGGAGGAGCGGGAGATCTTCCGTGACTCCGTTCTCAGAGGGACGAGGGTCCTTGGTCTCTCGCCGAGCGGTAGCCACCTCGCTTTTGGGATCGAAGAATCAGAGTCCGAGGGTTCTCCCGAAGAATCGAGGCGGGTTTACCTGATGACAGTGGATATCGAAAGCGGAACCGCCCGCCGATTGGCAGAGTTGGGGGATTCAACCACCCTTGCCAGCGTGCAATGGACCCCCGACGGCCAATACGTTCTGTTCGGGGAGACGAGGCAGGGAGACGAATGGTGGACCCGGGTATCCAGAGTCCCGGTTTCGGGTGGAATGCCCGAGCACCTCTGGACCTTCGGAGAAGGGAATTGGGGGGCCTGGTTCAGTCTCAGCCCTGATGGCCGCAGAATCGCCTTCACCACATTCGCGCAGGAATCTGAAGTGTGGGTGATGGAGAATCTGGTGGCGGTGTTGAGGGAAAGCGGCGGAGGGAGCTGAAGGAAGGGGTGGTGGATTGGGTGCCCAATCTTGGTGGGGTTGCGACAGCACCAGAGGATCCGTGTTTGCCGCCAGCTGACAACTCCATGACACTGGGGAGACCTGCCACCCTTACATTTGGGGCAACTCCTTCTGCGGCGGCCCCGGACCATGGCTTCTCAGTCACACCGGCGACAGGTCATCCTTTTCCTCGCGGCGATTCTCCTACCCTGCGTCGCGTTGGTGGCCCTCGGTCTGCGCCTTGTGGTCCAGGAGCGGGAGCTCGCCGCCTCCCGCCTGGAGGACGAACAACGCCGGGTGACGAGGCAACTCCAGCAAGAGCTCTCCTCTGAGCTCGAACGAGCTGCTCTTAGGGAGGCCACCTCTCTTGCTGCCCGGCCGGAGCTCCTTCAGGCCTGGACGTACGACGATTCCCTCGTCGTCTTGGTCGCCCGCCATGCGGAGGGTCAGCTCATCCTCCCGTGGGAACAGAATGAGGCGTCTGGAGCATCCCGAACTCTGTTGGGAGAGGGGACCTTCGGAGAGCTGATCCGGCAGGGAGAACGGGCGGAATTCGTTGCTGCAGACTTTTCTGGCGCCGTCAACAGCTACCGGCAGGCGCTCGAGTTGGCCCAGCAACCGGTGCAGGAAGTTCACGCCCGGCACCTCCTCGCTCGGGCCCTGACCAAGGCCGGCTCACAGGAGGACGCAGAGAGGGAATACCGGCGGGTTGCGGCCGCCCCCCCCGACGTCGTGGACGAGAATGGCATCCCGGTCTCCTTGTACGCAGTCCGGCAGCTTCTGGAGGCAGGCCAGGCGGACACCCTTATCTCTGAATACCTCCAGAGCGTCCTTGATGCCAACCGATGGCCCGCACCCCCCGCCCTGTACCTCCTCCGAGACCTGGCGGGTTGGTTGGTGGAGGGAGCATCGGACGACGGTGTCCGGACCGCCGCCGAGAGCCTCGCTCGGGAGGTCTCCGGCAGACTCGCCCGGACCGAACAGTGCCTGGCTCTCAAAGCGGAATTCCCCGGCCTGGGCCTCAGAGCTCCGGACGCCACCTCTACGTACGGGGAGAACACCTGGATTCCTTTCGGGATGCCGGCCTGGTTTGTCGGGGCCGCACCCGTCGGTTACGGAGAGCAGGGCGTCGTGGTGGCCGTTCGTTCGGAGTCTGTCCTGGCGTCTCTTGAGGCGAGTACCATCGCCTCCGGCAACATCGATGGAAAGATCGAACTAACTACGGGCCCCGCCCCGTTCGGAGAGCCCCTGGGAGCCAACTTCCCGGGTATCTTTGTGACCTTCATCCCAGTCGATGGCGAATCCTACACCGAAGTTGCAAGCATCCGGTGGTGGTTTTATTCGGTCGGCTTCCTTCTCGTCCTCGGCGTGACCCTTTTTGGGGCTTACCTCCTTTGGCGGGACATCCGGCGGGAAGTCCAGCTGGCAGAGACCAGATCCCGTTTCGTTTCGGCAGTCTCCCATGAGCTGAAGACCCCGTTGACGGCCATTCGCATGTTCGCTGAAACGCTGCACGAAGGCGGGCCGGTAGATTCGGGCACACAGGGGGAGTACCTCGAGACCATCGTAAATGAGAGCGAACGGCTGACCCGGCTTCTCAACAACGTTCTCGACTTCTCGAGGATCGAGCGGGGGAAGAAGACCTACCGGAGGGAATTCCAATCCCTGGAGGAGATCGTTCGCCTCACCGCCCGGACGATGCGGTATCCCCTGGAGCAGAAGCGATTCGCACTCCGGCTGGAGATCGAAGAGGGTATGCCTCCCGCTCGAGTGGATCGGGATGCCATCGAGCAGGCGATCCTGAACCTCCTGGCCAACGCCATGAAATACTCGGGCGAAAGCCGGGACATCGAGTTGCGGTTGAGGTCCGAGGATGGCGAGGCCGTCATTGAAGTGGCGGATCGGGGGATCGGAATCGAACCAGCCGAGGAGCCTCGCATCTTCGAGCGGTTTTACCGCGTGTCCAGTCCGGAAAACGACCGCATACCCGGCACGGGACTCGGGCTCACCCTGGTCCAGCATATTGTCCAGGCCCACGACGGCCGCATCACGGTGAAGAGCACACCGGGAATGGGCAGCATCTTCTCCTTGTTCATTCCCTTGAATGGAGATGAGGCATGAGTCGCATCCTCGTAATCGAAGACGACGCGGCGATCCTCCGGGGCCTCAAGGACAACCTCGTCGCGGAATCGTACGAGGTCCTTACCGCCGAAGACGGTGAGGAAGGGTACCGCCTGGCCCGAGAGGAAGGCCCGGACCTGATCATCCTGGACCTCATGCTACCCACCCTCAGTGGCTACGAAATCTGCCGGAAGCTCCGGGACACCGGAGACTCCGTCTTGATCCTGATGCTCACCGCCCGGGGGGAGGAGGCCGACCGCATCCTGGGCCTGGACCTGGGCGCGGACGACTATGTCACCAAGCCGTTCTCGGTCCGGGAGCTGAAGGCCCGGGTTCGGGCCCTACTCCGCCGGTCCGACGCCCAGTCCGCTCCGCCGGACACTTTGAGCTTCGGGGACGTGGTGGTGGACTTCCCTCAGTATGCGGCTCGGAAGGGGGGAGAGCCGGTGGAGATGACCCCGAAGGAGTTCGGGGTCCTTCGCTATCTGGCGGCCCGGGCGGGGGAGGTGGTCAGCCGGTATGAGCTCCTGGAGGAGGTTTGGGGATACGGCAAGTTCCCCACCACCCGGACCGTGGACAACCACATCGCGGCTCTACGGGCCAAGCTCGAAGGGGACCCGGCAGAGCCCCGGCATCTCCAAACGGTCCACCGGGTCGGATACAAGTTCGTTCCGTGAGGCAGGGAAACCCGTGGGACCTTCACCTCCGTGAGGCCATGACATGTCCGTGACAGGTCCAGGACGGCTCGTCGACGAATTTCGTGCGGGTTTCGTGCTCTTCACTATCCGAGCCGTGACACCAACGCTTTCAGGCCATCCCATCTTTCCGGGGATAACGAAACCCCAGGCTGGGAGACGACCATGAAGACCTTGAGAATTGGCTTGCTCGCCGCTGCGCTGACCCTATTCACGGGCCCTCCGGCGCTGGCACAAACCGGACCCGATTTACTCCAACAGGCCCTGGTTTTGGAGCAAGCCGAGGGGAACCTCCAAGCAGCGATCCAGCTCTACGACCGAATCGTTCAGCAGTTCGGTGCGGATCGACCATTGGCGGCGAAGGCCCTGGTTCAGATCGGAAAGTGCTACGAGAAACTGGGGAGCCAGGAAGCAGAGCGAGCCTACCGAAGGGTCGTGAGCGAGTACGCCGACCAGAGCGAACATGTGGAGGAGGCCAGGTCCAGGCTGCAGGCACTGATCCAGCCGCCCCCAGCGTCCGCCCCATCGGAGATCCGAGTCCGCAGACTAATGGGCGGCCACTACCCCGACGAGGTGGACATGGAGGGTGGCCCCACCCCAGATGGGAAAAGCCTGGTTTACATCGACTGGGAGACGGGAAATTTCGGAGTCCGAAACCTCGTCTCGGGACAGTCCCGGATCATCACCGACAACAACTACGAGGACGGATACCCTGGATGGGGCATCGTCTCTCCCGACGGTCAATTTGTAGCCTACAACTGGCATCCGACCCAACACGATGAGGGCCCGTCCGGGATCTCGGAGACGGAGTTGCGGGTTGTCGGGATCGATGGCTCTGATCACAGGACCCTTCACACTCAGAGGGCTATCTTTCCCGAGTCCTGGTCCCACGACGGCCGGCATATCGCAGTCGTCATCCACCAGAGCGAAGAGGCGGTCACGGAGATTGCTCAGATCTCATTGGAGGACGGGTCAAAGACGACGCTGTGGACCTTCGACTACCCGGCGAGGTTTTTCACCGACCTCTCCCATTCCCCTGACGACCGCTTTATTGCCGCGGCTTTCCCGGTGGAAGAAGACTCGGCCCGGGGCGACATCTCTCTCATCGCCACGGACGGGAGCGGCATTCGGCCCTTGATCGACCATCCGGCTGACGAGAGCCTCCTGGGGTGGGTGCCTGGCACGAACGATATTCTGTTCACCAGCGATCGGTCAGGTGACTCTGACTTGTGGGCGGTGAGAGTGGAGGAAGACGGATCCCACGGTCAGCCCCGGCCGGTGAGGCGAGGTATCGGGGAAATGAACGCCATGGGGTTCACCCAGGACGGATCCCTCTATTACTCCAACTACACCCTTCAATACAACATCAGTGTAGCTCCCTTCGACGAGACCACTGGAGAGGTCCGTTTGGATGAAAGCGAACCCCTCGGGGGCATGGGGTCCAACATGAGACCGTCCTGGTCCCCGGATGGGAACCAGTTGGCCTTCGTGAGGCGAAGACGCTCACCACCTGGTCGAGGATTCGGGATGTCAGGGTTTGAGGAGATCATCTACGTTCGAGATCTCAAGACCGGCGAGGAGCGTGCCCTTGCGGAGCACATCGCTCCAGCCACCACAGGGGCCCCCACCTGGTTCCCCGACGGGAAATCTCTCCTGATTCTCGGGATGTCTCAGGATAGAAGTGGGGGGTTGGGCCCGGGCGAGGTCCCATCCGTGGTTTATCGGGTACTCCTGGAGACGGGAGAGGCCTTGCCTCTTTTCGATTTCCCTCCGGACAAAAGCTGGTGGGGTGCAATAGGAATCACTCCCACGTCTGACGGTCGGGGGGTGATCTACGCGCACGACGGCAGACTGGTCCGTCGCGACCTTGATTCCGGTCAGGAGGTGGAGCTTTTCCGAGATCCGCAGTTGGCCACCGGAATCATCTCCCTCTCTCCGGATGGATCCGACTTGGTGTTCGGAGTGAATGATCCCGCTCACGCCACTCTGTACGTGGAGGCCAGGCTGCACGAAGGCGGGAAGCTCATGATCATGTCCTCCAATGGCGGTGACGCCCGGGAGCTTTTCAGATTGGACGGTCCTGGCCGGGCAGGAGGCGGTTGGTGGAGATCGGACGGCATCGCCATCTTTTTCGCGGTGAGGGATGAGACCGGTACCACTATCATGCGAGTCAATCGAGACGGGGGAGGGCTCGAGCGGCTTCAGGAGATCCAGGGCAGACCAGCTGCCTTCTCTCCATCACCGGACGGTCGGCGCGTCGCCTTCTTTACTCAGGAGAACGAAGCCGAGATCTGGGTGATGGAAAACCTGGTGGCGGCTCTGAAGAAGAGTGGCGACGGGCGATGAAATCCGGGGAGGGAAGAACTCCTGGATCCGGAGCCTACTCCCCGGTCACCAGCCGAAGAAAACCCTCAACTCCTCAGGATCCCGGGTACGGGTGAGGGCCGCGATCAAGAGCACCCGAGCTTTCTGCGCCGAAAGGTTGTCGGCGAACACGCATCCCAGATCATGGAGGGTGGTTCCTCCCCCACCTCCGGCATAGAGAGGCAACACCCGCCCTCCGTGAGTTCGGCTCGTGATGACCACGGCGATCCCCGCCTCACGGGCCTCCTTCACAGCCTCGAAAAGAGCACCTGCGATGTTACCGGCGCCGGAAGCATCCACCACCAGGCCATCCACCGGCCCTTCTTTCAGAAGTCCGCGGATCAGGCGCCCATCGGATCCGGCATAGTTGGGGATGATGTCCACGATGGGTAGGATCACGTCATCCGTCATGGGAATGGACTGGCGCCGGAGGGGCGCCCTGTAGAACCGGACCCCATCCGCATCCACGATCCCCAGGGCACCAAATTCGGGGGTATCGAAGGTCTCCACGGCCAACGAGTGGGTTTTGGTGACCTCCCGGGCCGCGTGGATCTCACCGTTGAGAACCACCAGGTTACCCTTCCCCCTCGCTTCCTCCGACACAGCCACCCGGGCGGAATTCAACAGGTTGCGGGGGCCATCGGCGTCCCACTCCGATGCCGCCCTCATGGCACCCACCATGATGGTGGGCTTTTGGTTGATCACCGTGAGATCCAGGAAGTAGGCCGTCTCCTCCATGGTATCGGTACCGTGGGTCACCAGGACTCCCGCCACCTCCTCCCGCTCCAGAGCTGCGTTGGCTCGCCGGGACACCTCGAGCCAAAGCGCGGGCGTCATATTTGTGCTCCCCACGTTGGCCACGTTCTGGACCTCGATTATCGCGATCTCATCCAATCCAGGAACGGCGGCCACAAGCTGCTCTCCGAAAAGGTTGGATTGGTATCCTTCCTCTTCAGAGGACCGGGTGCTTGCGATGGTGCCCCCGGTGGAGAGGACGACCACGGTGGGGAGGGGCTCCTGCTGCAGGGACCCATCGGCTCCAGTGGCGGGCTCGAAAGGCCAAAGGAAAGAGCTGAGGAGAATCGTGAGGACTGGAACGCGACGCATGGGATACCTCTCGCCTAGGATACCGGCTTTCTCGGTAATGAAAGGCCCAGGATCAGGAGGCCAGGAACCCGAAGTAGGTCGTGCGAGGGATCAGTCTCGATCGACGGACTTCGGCGAACCCGGCCGCTCGAAGCTGGTTTTCCATCTCGGTCACTTCTGGAAGCGGGGTGAGCCCAGCCATGGAGGAGGTGGCAAGATTTAGATTCGCGGAAAAGAGATCGGCCCCTTCTCCCCTGCAGCTCGTGACGAGTGCGACCCGGCCTTCCGGCGCCAAGCTGTCCCGGATCTTCCGCAGAACATCCTCTCGCTCATCCTCCCCGAAGTAGTAGATCACACTGAAGACCAAGACCAGATCGAAGGGACCCTTCGCGTCCGCCGGGAGGGATCGGACGTCCCCTTCTTCTAGGTGTACTCTCCCCTCGAGACCCCAAAGAGCGACGTTCTCCCTGGCCTTCCTCACCACCTCCGGATCCGAATCCAACCCGATGGCTGTGACCTCGGGGTTCACCTCCACCGCTCGGCGCAGGTGCGAGCCCGAGCCACACCCGACGTCCAGGACCCGAAGGGGACCCTTCCCCCTGACGATCCCGCTCAGGAAGTGCTCCACGTAGGGGTCGGCAATCTTCGACACCCTGGCCACCAGGGGCCCGATGGCGCCAAGCCCTTCGTCCAGACCGCCACCCTTCAACCGCCGGTCGAACCCCTGAAAAACAGAGTTGTAGTAGGTCACATTAGCCTGGACCATGGCCGAGAGGGCATCGTTCTTCTCCTTCCGGAGGGCTCGGGCCCGGCCGCCTTTCAGGCGATATCCTCCTCCGTCCCGGCCCAGCTCACCGAGGCTCACGCCGAGCTCCAGGAGGGCATCCAGGAGTTCGGGGCGTTTCACGTCCAGGTCGGAGAGGAGCTCCGCCCGGGTCCTCGGGCCGTCCAAGCTCTCAAGCAGGCCCGAAGTCAGCGCTGCGTGGAGGAAGTGCATCCG
>JABDNZ010000169.1 GCA_013043565.1 Gemmatimonadota bacterium
ACTCCGGTACCGCCATAGACGAGAGGGTCGTCGCTTTTGTGGAGGGGCACGCACCCGAACAGCTGCAGTTCGTCATCGATCTCAGCAACCAGAACAGCTTCTCCTACAACAAACCTGGGACCGACCGGGTCGCCGAGATGATTCTGGAGAGGATCGGCGGGCTGTTCCCGGTTCACCGGGTGGTGGAGCATCGGGAAGTCGGGAATCTCCACATTCTCAGCACGGTGACCGAGGGGACCAGCATCTACCTCCTGGGTCATATGGACACGGTATTCCCCCCGAACCACCCGTTCAAGGAGTGCCGCCTGGACGGCGACAAACTGCGCGGCCCCGGCTCCGGCGACATGAAAGCCGGCGTCGCTAGTATCGTCTATTCCGTTCTGGCCCTTCACGACGCTGGTGTGTTGGACAGGGTCCCCCTGACCGTGATCCTGGGAAGTGACGAAGAAATTGGAGCCGTCTACTCCCGATCCGTCTATGAGGAGGAGAGAGAAAAGGCCCTCGCCTGTCTCGTGGTCGAAGGAGGCGGCGTCAACCGGGAGATCGTCGTCTCACGAAACGGGAAGATCGGGGCGAGAGTGGACTGCATTGGCCAGGACCAACACGTGGGGGCGGTCGACCTCCAGAAAGCCAGCGCCGTTTTGGAGCTGGCCCACAAGACGATTTCGCTGGAGGGTTTGAACGGGACGTTCCCTGGGGTCCGGGTCAACGTCGGGAAGGTAGAGGGAGGCCTGGGCCCGGCCACCATTCCGGCCAAATCCCATGCCCTTATCGACGTTCGCTGGCAGGATCAGTCGGTGCGGGACGAACTGGTCGCGAGTATAGCAGACGCTGTGGGTAGAGAAGACCTTCCTGGATGTCGATCCGAGTTCACCATCATGAACGAACGGAGTGCCTGGCCCCTGACCAGTGGCACGCAACGACTGTCCGAGATCGTCAAGAAGGTGAGCCTGGAACTGGGACACCCCATTCAACAGGAACACAGGTTGGGCACATCCGACTCCAACTTCTTCGGTTGTGCCGGCGTCCCGACGATCGACGGCCTCGGACCCATCTGCAAGGGATATCATACGGCAGATGAGTTCGTGTACGTCTCCAGCATCCCCGAGCGCACGGCGTTGGTAGCCCGATCCCTTCTGGCCATAACCGAAGAGATGACATGACCGACCCGGGGTCCGGGAGGTTCTTCGACCGCTTCATTCGGGGCGCAGAGCGTATCGGGAACGTCCTCCCCCATCCATTCATGGTCTTTGTGCTCCTGATCATGGTCGTGGTGGGGCTTTCCATTCTCCTCGCCCAGCTCGGCACATCGGTCTCCTACGTCACCATCGATCCAGCCACTGGCGAGGAAGCCACCAACACTGTCCGGGTCCTGAGTCTCGCCCAGCGGTCCATCATCCAGGAGACCATGCAGGACTTCGTGAACATCTACGCCACCTTCACCCCCGTAGGATTCGTGATCATCATGATCCTCGGAGTAAGCGTGGCGGAGCACACGGGGTTCTTCTCGGCGGTAATCCGGACCATCGTCCGCCGGACGCCTCCAGCTCTCATCACCTTCGTCATCGCTGTGGTGGGGATCTGCGCGAACATCGCCTCCGATGCCGGAATCGTCATCGCACCCACCCTGGGCGGTGCCATCTTCCTCGCGTTGAGACGACATCCGGTGGCAGGAGTCTGCGCCGGATACGTGGCGGCCTACGGCGGATTCTCGGCGAACCTCCTGATCTCCGGGACCGACGTGGTTTTAGCCGGCATCACGCAGTCGGCGGCCAGCCATTTCGCCGTCGATGCTGCCGTGCATCCCCTCATGAACTGGTATTGCATGATGGGATCGACGGTGGTCTTGGCCACGGCGGTCACGGTGGTGACCGAGAAGGTGATCGTTCCCTATCTGGGTGAGTACCGTCCTGGTGACGGGGCGGTGGGGGGTGCGGCTCCAGGAACGGATTCCGGCGCCGGGAGTGGTTCGGTTGGCGCGGTGCCCGAAGAACTCCACCTCGGCCCAGGCGAAAAACGGGGCCTCTGGGTGGCGGCCGCCGTGACGCTCCTCTTCCTGGCGGTGCTTTTGGTTTTCACCGTTCCACAGGACGCCCTTCTGCGGAACGAGGAGGGACAGCTCCTGCCCCGCTCACCCCTCATCTCCGGGATCATCTTCATTCTCTTCGCTTACTTCGTGGTGGTGGGGATCGCGTACGGCGTTGCCGCGAAGACGCTACGGTCGGAGAAAGAAGTCCCGAAGATGATGGAAAGGGGGTTGGCCGGGGTCGCCAGCTTCCTGGTGGTCTGCCTCCCGGCTTCCCTCTTCATCCACCTGTTCCAGGAGTCCAACATGACGGCGGTCATCGCCGTCAGGGGGGCCGACCTGATCCGTAATCTGGACATCGGAATGGTGCCCACGCTGCTTCTGTTCGCCCTCTTCTGTGCGGCGTTGAACGTGGTCATCACCAGCGGTTTCACAAAGTGGCTGATCCTTGCACCCATCTTCATTCCCCTCTTCTACCAGCTGAACGTGGGGCCAGCCATCGTCCAGATGTCTTATCGGATCGGAGATTCCACCACCAACATCATCTCCCCCGTTTCGGCCTACCTGCCTTTCTTCCTCGGCCTGCTGGAGAAGTACCGGACCAAAGGTCAGGAAGTCGGGATCGGAACCGCCATGGCCCTCATGCTTCCCTACTCCCTCACCCTCCTGGTCCTCTGGATCCTGTATCTGGCGGCCTGGCTTCTCCTGGGACTCGATCCGGGGCCCGGGGTACCACTCTTCTTGAGTTGAACACGTTTCGACGAGAGCCACGAGGACTCCGATGAGGCTAGCACACCTGTTTTTGGCTGGGGCCCTTTTCTTCGCGGCCTGCGGACCGGTACCGAACTCGGAACATGGCGCGTCGGAGAATCCGGCGGACGCCACGCAACTCTCCGTCCCGGACCCACCCGAAGTTTCCACGGAAACCTCCGCCGACCCAGCCGGTCGATACGCCCAGGGGGCCGAGTTCATGGTGGCCGCCTCGACTCCGGAAGCCATGCAGGCCGGCAGAAACATTCTGGAGGAAGGAGGGAACGCCATCGACGCGGCGGCCGCCACGGCATTCGCCCTCATGGTCACCGATCCTCTCATGTCCAGTGTCGGCGGGCGGGCCCAGATCCTGATCCGCCTCGCGGAGGGCACCGTCGTCGGAATCGACGGAGCCACCCAGGCGCCCCTCCGGGTGGACGAGCCGGCGAATCTCGGCCACGGATACGGAACCGTCCCGATCCCCGGTGCCCCAGCGGCCCTGGAGGAGATGCTTTCGGGGTATGGCACGCTGCCGCTGGTCCGGGTCCTGGAACCGGCGATTCGGCTGGCTGAAGAGGGCTTCAGGATCAAACCCGACGTGCACGACGCGCTGCGGACCTACGAGGACCTGCTCACCCTCTATCCAGGGACCCGGGCCCACTTCTACCGGAGCGACGGGTCCCCCTACTCGGAGGGAGAGGTTTTCAGGCAACCAGCCCTTGCCCGGACCCTCCGGGCCATGGCCCAGGAGGGTGTCGAAGCCCTCTACCGGGGCTCCCTGGCAGACGCCTTCGTCGTCGACATGGAAGAGCACGGGGGACTGGTCCGTCACGACGATCTGAATCAGTACCGCCCAAAAGAGGGGGAAGTGGTCCAGGGTGAGTACCGAAGCCATCAGATCGTAGCCCGAGGAGGGAACTGCGACGGCGCCTCAGTCATCGAGATGCTGCAGATCCTGGAGCACTTCGAGTTGGGGATGATGGAGAGGGACAGCCCGCGATACATCCACACCATCGCTCAGGCGCTCTACGTGGGCCTGACGGACGAGTACGTTCCGGACTGGATGCAGGTTTCCAAGGATCACGCGGCCCGTCGAGTGCGGGAGATCGATCCCAACCGAGCTTTACCCATCCCAGTCAGGGGCGGGAGCCCGGAGGGGGACACCAACCACCTTTCGGTGGTGGACGGGCAGGGAAACGCCGTGGCCATCACCCAGTCCATCGGGCCGAGCTTCGGATCGAAAGTGGCGAGCCCCGAGTTGGGCTTTTTCTACGCCTACAGCTATGACATGAACGACGAGCCGGTGCCCTTCCAGAGGGAAAAGACCAGCCAATCCCCCACCATGGTTCTGAAGGACCGGGTGCCCTTTCTGGTTCTGGGCTCCGCCGGCAGCAGCCGGATTCCCGGATCCATCGTCCGAACGGTCGTGAACGTCATCGACCACGACATGTCTCTCTGGGACGCGGTATCCTCCCGGCGCTGGTTCATCGCCGAGAACGAGCTTCGCATCGAGGCAACCGGGCTCTCGGGATCCACCCTCGGAGCCCTCGAGGGAATGGGGTACGACCTGTCTTACTACGAAGGGTTGGACGGGTACTTCGCCAGGGTCCACGCGGTCATGGTGGATGCAGGAGCCGGCCTCCTTTTTGGAGCCAGCGACCCCAGGGATTTCGGGGCGGCCGGAGGGCGTTGAAGTGAACAAACCGGGTTTTTTGGGGAGACGGCTCCAGGGCCTCCAGAGGCGATGGCAGGCGATCGCCGGCGCCGAATACGATGAGAAGACCGCTGGCCTCCGACCTCACCTGCCTCCCGAAGACCGGCCCCACGTAGGCGAACTGATGCGGCAGAGCCTGGACCCGAGGGGAGGCGAGATCTTGGCCCGATCCCGGGCGGCGGCATTGGGCCGGGTGTATCTCACCCTCAACGAGACCGGGCGATCAGAATTCCTCCGAATGTTGGCCCAAGACTTCGACCTCGAAGCGGCCGCAGTGAAGAAGGCTCTGGCCGACCTGAATGCCGCGAAGACTTCCGGCGCCCGGAGAAAAGCCAGACAAGCCCTGGTTCAGGCCACCGATCCGCCCCGCACGACGATCCTCACCCGTTTCAATGCCCTCCCCCAGGGGGTCAAGTTCCTGGTCGACCTCCGGGCCGACCTGCTCCCGCTGGTGAAGGGCGATGCGGTGCTGGCCTCTCTGGACGATGACCTGAAAGGGCTCCTGGCCTCGTGGTTCGACGTCGATTTCCTGCAGCTCCGCCGGATCTCTTGGAACACCGCATCCGGAGCGCTGCTGGAGAAGTTCATGGCCTACGAAGCGGTCCACCCGGTGGAGAGCTGGGAGGATCTGAAGAACCGATTGGATCACGACCGCCGGTACTTCGCGTTTTTTCATCCTCGCATGCCTGATGAACCCCTCATCTTCCTGGAAGTCGCCCTGGTTCGAGGCATGGCCGGCAACATCCAGGAACTTCTGGACCCCTCGGCCCCCGTCGGCGACCCCCGGAAGGCCGATACCGCCATCTTTTATTCCATCTCCAACGCCCAGAAGGGCCTCGCGGGCATCTCCTTCGGGGGATTCTTGATCAAGCGGGTAGTGGACGAGCTGGCACAGGAGTTCCCGGGGCTTCGAACCTTCGCCACCCTCTCCCCTCTTCCAGGATTCAGGAAGTGGTTGGAAGGGGGCTTACGGAAAGACGAAGGCCTGTTCCGGCCCGCCGAAATCAAGCAGACCCGAAAGTGGGTGGCTGAAGAAGAGACGAACCAGTGGTTCGGAGGAGTACTGCGTGACGCCCTGTGGAGAGAGGACAAAGGGATCGAGAGGGCGGTAAAAACGGCACTCCTGCGTTTAGCAGCCCGCTACCTGACAGCGGAGTCCAGGTCGGGGGGCGGCGCACTGGATCCGGTGGCTCATTTTCATCTGAGCAACGGTGCGACGGTGGAGCGTCTGAATTGGGAAGCCGACGTGTCCGAGAAGGGAATGAAGCAATCGGCCGGGATCATGGTGAACTACCTCTACAACTCTCGCAGAATCGAGGAGAACCACGAGGCTTATAAGGGAAGGGGAAAGGTGACCACCTCCCCTTCCCTGAAGAACCTCCTCAAGGGTTAGGCCGGGACCTCCACCACCCCCCTCCTCCGTCATCCGTGCGAAGCAGGTGATGCTGAGAGCGGCCGTGATGCTTGGCAAAGCGGCTCTCACCCTTCCTCCTTAAGCGGATGCCCTCGGGAGAAGGCACCGTCAGCAGCAGACCCGTGTTCGAAGGCCTGCTGCCCAGAATAGGCCAGCCTCGCCCGGCCAAAAGCGGAGACCCCTCATTCTTGCGACAATCGAGACTGTCCGACGATCTTCGTTGCCATGAACGTTTCACGAATACAAAGGTTTCTTGCCGAAATGAAGCGCCGTCGGGTCTTTCGGACGGCCGCAGCATATGGAGCTGGGGCTTTCGTGGCCCTGGAGGGGATCGACCTGTTGGCCGAGGGCCTGCTGTTGCCGGTTGTCCTTCTAAGGGCCTCCACTGTCATTGCGTTGGCGGGCTTCCCTATTGCCATCGCACTCAGTTGGATCTTCGAGATTCGATCCGACGGGCGTTTGGCGAGGACTCAGGGCGCAAACGAGACCGAACTGGCAGAGTTGTTTCGAGAGGCTCGGGTGCGACGCTGGGGAAGCGGCCTCCTCGGGCTCGGGGGCATCGCCCTCCTGATCGCAGGCATCGTCACGGGCTCAGGTGGCGTCTGGCTCCTCTCACTCCGGAACCAGGATGCGTTGTTCGCCGCGCGGGCCCTGCCTCGAATCGAACAGCTAATCCTCGATCAAGAGTTTGTGCAGGCCTATGACCTGGCTACTCAGCTCTCTGCCGTCACCGGGCCCGACGCGGTCTCCGACGAGATGTGGGAAGCGATGTCCCAACGGGTTTCAATCGAGTCGGACCCCAGCGGTGCTACCGTCCACGTGCAGCCTTTTTCCCCCGACGCCCCATGGACGGAGTTGGGAAAGACACCTCTCGTGGACGCTAGGGTTGCGGCAGGCGTTCTCCGTTGGCGTGTGGAGTTGGACGGCTTCGTCGATGGAGAGCTTGTCGGTCAAACAAGTGGGCGCACCACTCTCTCGTTCGTTCTCCAGGCTGAGGGGAGCCCGGAATCAACGATGGTGCGTGTACCGGCCGGCACCGTGCGGCTGTTCGCAATGGCGGGGGTCCGTGCGGCCCCCTCGGTGTCGGTGGGCGAATTCCTCATCGATCGATTCGAAGTCCGCAACGTCGAGTTCGCCCGGTTCGTGGAGGCCGGCGGCTACGAACGAGAGGAGTTCTGGCACCAAGAGTTCTTGGATGGCCAACTCCGGTTGACCTTCGAAGAAGCGATGGCACGGTTTCTGGATTCCACGGGGCGGTCCGGGCCCTCGAACTGGGAGTTCGGCACCTACCCGGACGGCCAGGGGAACCACCCGGTGGGTGGCGTTAGCTGGTATGAAGCTGAGGCCTAATCCGCCTTCGCCGGAAAACAGCTCCCGAGCGTTTATCACTGGTACCTCGCCGACAACGGCAATGACATTCAGCGCTTCCCGGGCTTCATTCTGCCCCTGGCGAACTATGGTGGGACGGGGCCTCGCCCAGCAGAAGCCGCAGAGGCCATCGGTGCCCACGGTGCTTATGAAATGGCTGGGAATATGCGGGAATGGACAGCCAACCCCAGCGGTGAAGGACGTCTGGCTCTGGCGGGGCTTGGACCGATCCCGACTATGTCTATTTGATACCCGAGATCCTCGATCCCTTCGACCGGGATGCGGGCAACGGGATTCGCACGATTAAGCTTTTGGATGAGGTCAAGGCCTCGCAGGTCGCTTGGGGGCCGCTTCCACCGGCCACCACTCCGGACCCCCGGAAAGCCGTGCCCGTGTCTGATGAAGTCTACGGCGTATTCGAACGGTTCTTCGAGTCGGAGCCGGTGCCACTCGAACCTGCGATCGAGGAGGAAGACCACTCTTCGCCCCACTGGATCCGACAACGCCTCTCCTTCGCAGCGGGTTATGGCGACGATCGGGTCACGGCGCTTCTCTACCTACCCAAGAGCGCAAAGCCTCCCTACCAAACGATGGTGTTCATGGGAGGAGCAGGTTCGTTCTCTCAGCGGCCTAGCACCTCAGAAGACTTGATCCAGAACTGGTCCAGGATGGAGTACCTGATCCGCGGTGGCCGAGCTGTTCTCTTCCCCCTTTGGAACGGGTCCTACGAACGAGGTGACAAATTCTCACCCACGGGCTCCGGTGCTGTGGCATTCCGGGAGAAAACAATCGAGTGGGTGAAGGAGCTTCGGCAGTCGGTGGATTACCTGGAGACCCGGGACTATATCGACCCAGACAAGATAGGGTTTGAGGGAACCAGTTACGGGGCCCTCATGATGAACGGCCGCTATGATCCCATCTTCCCTTACGAATCCTCCCAGCTCCCGATGTTCGAGGCCCTCGGAACTCCCGACACACAGAAGCGATTCCTGACATTCCCCTCGGGCCACTCGAGCTACGGATGGAACTCCGAGCTCTACCGTGAAGGGATCAGTTGGCTCGACCAACTCTTCGGCAAACCGTTGCGGTGAGAGCAGGCCCCGAGATCGCAAACCCATTCTCGTCGGAGACTGGGGGATTCCCTGGGGGCCTGCTAACGGTTTGCGTTGGAACTGCGCTCGCTGCGCGATGCCCGGTCGTCTTTGGCTCTGCCGCAGGGCAGGTCAGCTGCGGATACCGCGAACCGAAAGAAGATCCTCTCGGGGTATGCTCCGCCAGAAACAACCGCGGGTTAGACTACAGCCACCGGGCCTGAGCTCCTGAGGAATCACCGAAAGACTGTAGTCATTCCGGAGGTAGGCCAAGCCCCCACTGCCCTCTACCTCAATCATCTCCAGGTTGAATTCGAGGACAGAATCGAACTGGGCCATTGAGGCCTGGATTGCCATTCGGCCTGCTCGGGCCCCGGCTCGTGCCCCGCTTATGGCTGCACCAGAACCTCACCCTCCCGCACTACTATCTCTTCATCGATCCAGACAGTTGGCTCCCGGGTGATGGCGTCGAAGTGGGTTTTTGCCGACACGGTGCCACCCAGGTTCGCTGACGTCCCGATCCCCAGGTGGATCGTCCCGTTCACCCCTTCGTCGTTCAACATCTCTCCGGTGAACTCGGTGCATAACGGGTTCAGGCCGAAAGCAAACTGGGCCACGTTGTACACCCATCGATCGTCCTGATCGGAAAGAAGGTCGGAAAGGAATCTGGCTTGATCGCCGCCAGAAATGGACGTGACGAACCCGTCCTCTATGACAAACTCGACGGTGTCCCTTATCACGCCGACGCCGTAGTACGGGATACTCCCATCCACCACCAACCGGCCTGCGCAGGTCCCCTGGGCGGGAGAGCAGTTCGCCTCGATGTTCGGCACGGCTGTGAAGCCTGGGCCGTCCAGAAGGCATGCGTGGCTGTTTCCCACCACATCCTCCAACCCCATGGTGAGGTCCGTTCCAGCCGGACTTGTCACCCTGAGGGCAGAGCCCCGGGACAACCGATCGGCCAGAGCGAGACAGACAGGCTGACGGGAGCGGAAGTCGGTGAAGAGCCCGCCCTCCCGCATCATTCGAGGCGTGAAAGCCGTCATGGACACGACGCGGGCTCCCCGTGCTATCGCTTCCCGCACGGCCCGGGTATGGGCCATGGCCAAGGCAACCGGCAAGAACACCACGTCGGCGCCAACCAGAGCTCCAGCCACCGTAGCCGGCGGCTCCTCGTTGTCGATTACCCTTGGCGGAGGCATCACCAGAACGGGGATTCCTCCAGCGGCTGCCGTCGCTTCGAGGAGGGCGTCCGCGATCTCTCGCAGTGCGGGGTCTGCCACCACCGCGACCTGGTCCCCCGGGCAAACGCCCGCACAGTCGTTCACCAGGACTGAGGCGCCTGCCTTCACCCGAAGATCTCCTTGTCCTTCTGGACGACCCTCCCATCCACCTCGATCGTCGGTTCCCACATCAATAGGTCATAGTGGGTGGGCGCCACGATCTCGCCCCCGAGGGTATGGCTGGTGCCGATCCCGATGTGGATGGTACCAAGGACACCCTCGTCCTCCAGCATCTCCCCGGTGAGTCGAGCATTGGGGTTCAAGCCCACTCCAAGCTCCGCCACGTTGAAGCAGTTGTGGTCCCCGAAGGACGACAGGTAGACCCTTATACGATCCGCCTCCGGGCCACCCTCCATTCTTGTGATGAACCCGTTCTCAATCGTGCAGACCACCGGATCCCGGAGGATCCCGATGCCCAAATAGGGCACCGAGGCATCGGCGATCAACAGGCCATTCGCACTACCAGTTACGGGAACCACGTTCACTTCGATGTCAGGGACCGGGGCCAACTGACCAGGCTCCGGAACGTTCGTGAGAACGTTGGCGGTTCTCCCTTCGATGGAAAACGAGAGATCCGTCCCCTTGGGGGAAGTGAGGCGAACCTGGCTCCCGCCCGTGAACGCATCCCCGACCTTGTGGCAGACCGGTGCCTGGGCGTGGAAGTCGGTCTCCAGAAGGGCCGGGCTGGTGAGGATCTCGTCGGTATAGGCCGTCATGAGAATCGCTCGGGCTCCGGATTCGAGGGCTGCTCTCATGGCGCGGGTATGGGTGATGGAGACGCTCACCGGGGAAAAAACCACGCTGGCCTGGGCCATGGCCTTGGCCACGGGTTCAGGCGGTTCTTCCCCGTCCTGTCTCCTGACCGGGATGACACAGGTGGTCACGACGCCGCCGCACGACCGGGCTGCCTCTTCCACCAGAGCAGCATAGTGCTCCATCTCGGGGTCGGTGACGATAACCACCGCTTCTCCTTCCTGGATCCGGCCGTTCACTTCGGCGAGGCGCCGGGCTCCCTGGTGGAGGTCCAATGCGTCAGCAGCTTTTCCATGGGGATCATCTCTCTCACCCATGCCTGTTCCCCTCTCCCCCGAGGTCTCACTCATTTGATCTCCCGAAGAACTCATCAAAACGATTATCGAAGATGATGGCGGTGAAACCATCGTCGGTACAATTGGTGGCGGTCCGAAGCATGTCCGGGATGCCGCCGGAGAGGGCGATCCAGCTGGCGATAAAATCTCCCTGAGCCTGCCCTTCGAGGCCCAACACATTGGCGAACAGAGTCGCACTCCAGAGCGCCGTACCCATGCCCGCCGGAAGCCCCGGCGCCGCGATGGTGAAGAGCACAATGGCTGGCCAGGCGGCCAGCATGGTCACCCAGCTCAGATCGAAGCCGAAGACATAGCTGATGACAAAGGGACCGTATGCCATATAGGCCAAAGCGCTGGCATCCAGATTCGCAACTGATCCGAACGGAATCACAAAATCCGCGACCTCGTCACGAACCCCGACCTTTTTTGCGTTGGCGAGGTTCACCGGGAGAGTGGCCAGGGACGAGCATGTACCAGCAGCGAACACCGCCGTGGGCACGTAGTAGTCCCTGATCACCGGACCCACCTCCCGACCCCCGACCCATCGGACCAGCACATAGGTGTAAAACACCCACCAGACCAAGCAGAGAATGGCGGTATATCCCACCATCGAGAGGTAGTGGGACACCCCCATCCGGGCGCCGAACCGGACGCCAAGGGTGATCCCAAAAGCCAGGATCAGAGGAAGGAGGACATACCCCAACCTGGCTCCAGCCCCTTCGATCCACTTGGATATGCGCGTCAGGAACCCATAGGTCGGATCGTGCCGGGCGCCAAAAACCCCCAAGAGGACTCCGGCGAGAATGGCCAGAAGGGGTAGGGAGGCGCCTCCGGAACCGAAGGTCCGGAGCATGGCCAGGGCTTCCGCCAATGCCCCATCTTCTCCGGTCGAAAAAGGGATACGGAAAAGGAAAGATGAAGCGATCAGCGCCAGCAACCCCGCCAGGGCCGAAGTCCCCACATACCATACCACCACAGAGCCGGCAAAACGCCCCGCCAGACCTCGGCGAACGAGGGTGGCGATGGCCGGACTCAGGGCTGCAAGAATGAGAAGTGGGACTACCGCTACGACGCCTCGGATCAACAGCGAGGTCCCGGCCGCTACGGGTTCAAACGGCCCCGGGAAAAAGCCACCCAGGGTAAGGCCGAAGGCCAGAGCCAGGAAGGTCCAGACGTATGAAGGGATCCGTCCGGGCCGTTCTGGCATGTCAGTAGGTGGCTCGCCGGGGGGTCACGTCTCGCAGTACTCCTTGACGGCATCCATGTCCGCAGACAGGGCCTTGGTCATGAACCCCTTCATCATAAGGGGGACCAGGAACTTCTGAAGGAATTTATAGGGTTTGGCGTCCATCGTAAGTTTTAGGATCGTCCCGCCCCCTTCCCGTTCCACAGAGAAAACCGAGTCCCAGATCGTGCCCCCAGCATCCGACACGAGGCGGACCCGCTCATTCTCCACATACTCCGTGACCTCCAGGACCGTGGAAGCCTTCCGCCCGCCCATCATTCTGGTCTCACGAAACCTTGCTCCGACTCCGCTCCTGGTCTCCGAGAGAAACTCAACCTCCACGATGTGAGGAACGGCCTTCGAGAACCCCTCGATGTTCGAGACGGTTTGAAAGACCTTCTGGACGGGGGCCTCGATGTGGCGGGTGACGGTGACCTGGGACATACATCCTCCGATTCGCAGCGGGGGGCCTTCGAATTCCACACTCTCTAAGCCCCACTTTGGCTCGAGAGTTTCTTTCCGGCCCTCGGTACTTCAGGAGATGCTAACCAGTGTGCACCCTGAAACCCTCCATCCTTCGGGCGTTTTCTCGGCTTCACATCGGTAACCGGCCGAACTCAGGCCATCCTCATAATAACCAGCGTCCAGGTGCACCGTGTCCGCGCCACCGGGAAAAACGATATCCGCCCACAACACGATGGCAGGCTGTTCGGTCTCGAGTAACACCAACCGCGGCGTGCTGCTTTCCCCATCCGAGTGGAGAATGTCCACCGCACAGTGACTTGCTGGATGGATAGGCAGATCCATGGACCGGAACCGGTCGAAGATTCCGGGCGGGGGATCAACCAGAGGAAGGTCCGGCCCGATCCCGATGCAGAGGGCTCGATTTGGTCCCACAGAGGCGTGGGCATGGTTGTTCTCGGCCAGGTACTCCAACACCGCGACTTGGATCTCGGTGGCTTCTCTCCCCACGTAGACGGAATCGAGGGAAGCCACCCATGAGACGGGCCTGAACCGATCGTCCTGGACCGGGGGCGCCTCAACCCGGAACGCCAGGGAGGTTGTGACCCAACTGCCGACGTCCTCTCCCCCGGCCGAAGCGGGACGGTACCGAGCGTCCCCGATGGCTCTCAGGGCCGCCTCATCGAATCGTGGATCTCCCGAGGACTTGTAGAGGCATGCGTGGGTGACTCCACCCTCTGCCTCCACGTACGCCTGGAAGTGGGTGACACGATGCCAATGCCGGGGCTCGAATGCCTCCAGCCTTGCTTCGAGCTCGGCTTCGTTCAAGAAGCGGGGGCCGGCCTCTTCGGGCGAGATCAAGCTGTTCGGGGCCCGCTTGGGAAGCTCGTCGCAATCGAGGGCCAACTCCTGGGATGATGAGCCGACTCCACCACAACCTTGGCCCACCGCCATGGCGAGGACAACCATCGATAACACCGTGAGCCTATGCATCATTCGGTCCCCTGGGGGGGAGGCCCCGCGATCCCATCAGGGGTCTCCAGCCGACCCAGCCGGCTTCGCCAGCTCGTAGATATGGACGTACTCCACCTCGAAATCGTCGCGAAATAGTCCCAACACGTAATCCTCCCCGATCTCGAAGACCTGGATCGGTGGGAGGCGGATTTCTCCAAGGAGCGAACCGTCTGGCCCGAAGACCAGGTACCTGATGGTCGATTCGGTCGAGCCCTCAATCGGGCCCAACCGCACCCAAAGGTTCCGTTGGCTGTCCAGGGTGAGGTCCGAGAAGGAAGGGCGTTCCAACGGAACGGGCACCTGATCCAGAACGGCCAGGATATCCTCCTCCGTCAGCTTCATCCCCAGGTCCCGCAGGTGTCCGGCCCGCCACCCCTCGATCTCCCCGCGGGTCAACGCCTCGGGATTCGGATCCCACCGAATTTGAAGACGGCCACCATCCGGATCGATACACTCCACCTGCGGGACTCCCCTATCCCCCATACAGATCCGAGGGGGCCGCCCTCCGTGGGTGAGCTCCGGCCCTTCCGGAACGGGAGGGGCCAACGTGAAGGGCCCCCAGGGCGCATCGACGGTGACTTTTGCGGTATCGGCAAAAAACTTGAGGGTGTCGACCGAGGACAGGTCTCCCGAAACCCTCAGGGCACCGCTTCCAAGCCGGGTGCCCTCAGTGGGAGACCTGGTGATTTTTACTCCCGCCCCCTTCCCATCCTTCCCTCCCACCCCTTCCTTCTCCGCCAGCTGAATCAGGAACTCACCGCCGGCCAGGAGTTCCACCCCTGCTGGGAAAAGCGGCAGATCCACCCACTCGGTCATTTGGCCGAGATCCACGGTCTTCATGTCAGAAACCTCGCCGGACCGATCAAACCGGGTCGTCCGGTAGAGCTGGCCATCCCATACGACGACCTCATCCTCTTCCGCCACGAGGACCGAGATCGGATCTCTGAACTCTCCTGGCCCCGAACCGGGACCGCCGACGGTCAGACGGAATCCTCCGGACTCGTCGAACAGGCGCACGGTCCGGGCGCCCCGGTCCACCACGGCTATAAAACCGTCGGACAACCGAGCCGCGTCGAAAACGGCCATCAGTTGCTCCTCTTCCGGCCCGCTGAAGGTGCCGATGGTCATCGAAGGTTCTCCGGCCACCGTCCAGGCACCGCCTGCCTCCCACTGAGCCGAACGGCTATGGACGATCCTCGTACCGGCGCTGTCCCAGGCCTCCGGCCGGGGAGCCGCATCGGGAGCCGAACTGCACCCGAGTACTCCAGCGACGGCGAGGCCCAAAAGAGAACGCATACTTATCGAATTGATCATCTTCCCTGTCGGCGTATCGTGTACCGGTTCAAAACAGACTCCCGCAGTCAGGCAATCCATTCTTCTGGATAAAAGATGGGGGGCGGGCCCTCAACGCGCACGGAAAAAGCCCCGGCCCTGGCTCCATCTACCGAGATCCGTAGATTCGAGGGAGGAGTGAGGTCCTTTTGGCCACGACCGGCCCCGACCCCAGACCCTCGCTGTTCCACACGAGGAATTCGACGATGCGCCCTGCTCGGCATCTGGTACCAAGAAAAGACTATTCGATCACCTTCTTCCTGTTTCTTCTGTTCACAGGCACGGTTTCGGGCCAGACAACGGGAGCCCTGACCGGAAGGGTCATCGCAGCCGACGGGACGCCAGCCGCCGATGCCGAGGTCCGTATTCAGGATCTGGCCAGACGGGTTTCGGTGGGGGAGAGTGGCCAGTTCGCCTTCCTCAACCTCCCGGCGGGCAGCTTCCTCGTGGAAGCCACCAGCCCGAGATACGGACGGGCAGTGGACCGGGTAAACATCCAGACGGGAGCAACCACCACCATCACGCTCGAGATGGATCCCCTCTACCAGCTGGATGAGCTGGTGATAAGCGCCGGGCCCCTTTCCGCCCGCAGATCCGAGACCTATCAGCCGAGCTCGGCTTTGACGGGGCTGGATCTCGCCAAAACCGCAAAGAGCAGTCTGGGCGAAACCCTGGCCGGAGAACCGGGGGTTTCGTCGACATACAACGGGCCGGGGGCGAGCAGGCCAATCATCCGAGGGTTGGGCGGCGACCGGGTCCGCATCCTCGAGGGAGGTATAGGCTCGGGGGACGTGTCCAGCCAAGGGCCGGACCATGCGGTGGGGCTGGAGCCCCTGGCCGCGGAGCGCATCGAGATTGTAAGGAGCCCTGCCACCCTTCTTTATGGCAGCTCCGCGGTAGGCGGGGTGGTCAACGTCATCGACAAGCGCATCCCCCGAGAACACCCGGGGGCGCCCATTACCGGATCCCTCACCGCCTTGGGCGGGACCGTTTCCGAGGAACGGACCGGGGCCCTGGAGTTGAACGGAGCCTTTAACAGCCGGTGGGCTTGGCATGTAAGCGGGCTTCGACGGGCCACCGACGACTACGCCATTCCGGGATTTGCCGAGCATCAGCATGAAGGGGAAGAGCACTCCGAGGAGGAGGAAGAGATCGAGGGAATCCTCGAGAACTCCGCCGTGGAAACCACCCGAGCAGCATTCGGCCTCTCGTGGATCGGCTCTTCGGGTTATCTCGGAGCCTCCGTGTCCGGATTGAACTCCGACTACGGAGTCCCGGGCCATGGGCATGGGGAGGGACACGGGGAAGAGGACCCGGGGATGGAAGAGGAAGGACACGGCGATGAAGACGTGACGATCGGCCTCGAACAACGTCGCCTGGACATTGAAGGGTCATGGCGGTTCGGCGAAGGGACGGTCCGAGGGCTCGAAGGCCGCTTCGGCTTCGCCGACTACTTGCATACCGAGTTCGAGGGAGAAGAGGTCGGAACCAAGTTCACCAACCAACAGTGGGAAGGCCGACTCGAGCTTCAGCATGCACATACCGAAATGTCCTCAGGGACTTTGGGAGTCCAGATCGGTAGCCGGGACTTCAAAGCTTTGGGTGAAGAAGCGTTCGTCCCCCCGTCCAATAGCTTGAGTTTCGCCGGTTTTATTTATGAAGAGTTCGAAAGAGAAAGAGTCAGGTATCAGGTAGGGGCCCGTGCCGAGGGCCAACTGATGGAGCAGACCGAGGCCGGTTTCGACGAAAACCATTTCGGCCTCTCCGTCTCAGCCGGGCTGAGTTGGACGATATCCGAGGCCGCCGGCCTCTCCTTCACTGCCGCCCGATCCGTGAAGCTACCCAGCCTTGAAGAACTCTTCTCGAACGGCCCCCACGCCGCCACCCTGGCGTACGAGATCGGCGATCCGAACCTCGATCCCGAAGAAGCCTATTCTCTCGACGCTACGCTCCGCCTCAGCCAGGGCACCTTCCGGGGAGAATTCACAGGATTTCTCACGTTCTTCGACGGCTTCATCTTCCAAGACTTCACCGGGGACGAAGAGGACGGCCTTCCGGTCACGGTATTCGACCAGAGTGACGCTACCCACGCCGGTTTCGAGGCGGCACTGGAATTCGACCTGATACACCGAGGGAACCACCACCTGCTGGTGGAGGGGTGGACGGATTACGTTCGAGCCAAGCTCCCCGACCTCGACCGGAACCTTCCGAGGATCCCGCCCCTGAGAGTGGGCACGGGACTGCGCTATGACGGGGGCACGCTTCGTGGAGATGTTGGCATCACCCTTGTCACGGACCAGGCCCGGATTGCCCCCCTCGAAGAGGAAACCGAGGGGCATACCATGTTGGACGCTTCCGTCGGCTATCGCCTGTTCACGGGGGAGGTGGTCCACGACTTCGTGCTGCAGGCCACGAACCTCGCCGACCAGGAGGCTCGCCTCCACACTTCCTACGTCAAGGAGTTGGCGCCGCTGCCCGGGAGGGAGATCAAGCTGATCTACCGAGTGTACTTCTGAGCGTGTTGCGGCTTCAGCTCCCTACGAGCCGGACGAGGGAGTAACCCACCGCCAGCAAGCCCCAGTACACGAAGAAGCCCCAGTAATACGTGAAATACCGCGCAGGGCCCCTGGACGGGTATACGTACTCCCGCTCCATAAACCACAACGCGACATTGATGTAGAGGGAGATGGCCCCTGCCGCGGCCCACAGCAGATACCCCCACGGCTCCCCAAGGATGACACCCAAGCTCCCCACCACCAGGAGTGGCACGAACACGATCCAATCAGCCCAGGCCAACCCATAAGCCGAACGGAAGTGGGTCCGGTCCCGCCATTCCTCTCCTTCCCCGACCAGCCACTCTTTCGCCTTCTGGCCTTGAGGGTCTTTGAGGATGACGAGTTGGGCCAGGAATAGAGGGAGGCAGGTCGTAAAGCCGAAGACGACCAGCACCCATGTGACCA
This sequence comes from Gemmatimonadota bacterium, assembly GCA_013043565.1. GTDB lineage: Bacteria > Gemmatimonadota > Gemmatimonadetes > Longimicrobiales > Gaopeijiaceae > JABDNZ01. Next base: position 17,728 of record JABDNZ010000169.1, read on the forward strand.
GGGTTGGTTCTAGCATCTCGAACCTCCCATCATTCGAACTCACTCCTGTTTTTGGCCAGGTACCAGCTGCCCCAGATGGCAACCGCCATCATGACAGCGGGAAGAATGACGGCCTCGGGTTGGGTCGGTTGATGGACCACTCCGGCCCGGGAATAGAAGTACTGGCTACACCAGAATACCGTGGGCCAGTAGATCGTCATGCCGAAAACCAACCAGGACGTGACAAGGCCGTAGAACCGCCCCCGGATCAACCCCAGGAGGGCGGCGGCATGCAGGGGTAACATCACGAAAGTGTCGGCCAGCCCGATGCCGCGGTTGACCTCCACGATCACCGGATCCAAAAGATCCCTGGGGCCTTGGAGGCCCCAAGCGGCCACAGTGTCGTAATCCAGGACAGCACCTGTCTGCCCGATGAGCCAAAGGGAGAAGCTGACCATATGGAACCCGATGATGACCTTCATACCGACGGACATTCGTTTGACCTCCTCCGAAGGAGCCCGAGTGCTCTCGGTAAAGGACCCGGGTCAGTTCAGCCGCACCTCATAAAGAACCGGCCACAACTTTCCGGTTAGGAAGAAGACATCCCGTCCAGGGTCGAAGGCGATTCCATTCATGACCGCCTCCGGGTTCGGTGCTCTACGAGCGCCCATGGAGAGCCGAAAACCGTCCAACTCTCCGACTACATGACCGGTCGCTTTATCGATTCGTACCACACGGTCGGTCTGGAAGACGTTGGCATAGATGTAGGCACCGACACACTCCAGCTCATTCAGCGCTGAAACCGAGAACCCGTTCTTGGTCACGGAAACCTCGTCCAATACCTCGAAAGTGTCCCGACTCCGACGGAGAAGGCGGTTCGATCCGTTCGACATGAAGAAGGACTCCCCGTCGTAGCATAAGCCCCAACCCTCCCCTTCGTACTCGACCGTCCGGAGCAGAGAAAGAGAGGTCACGTCATAGACGAAAGCCAGTCCGGATTTCCAGGTCAGTTGATAGAGTTCCGATCCAGCCAGAGCCAAGCCCTCCCCGAAGAGCTCAAAATCCAGGTCGACACTCTGAAGCACCTCACCCGACTCCAAATCGACCTTCCGCACCCCGGAGCTCCCGTATTGCCCCGTACTCTCATAGAGGAAGCCATTGTAGAAGAGAAGCCCCTGGGTATACGCCTCCTCGTCGTGAGGAAGTGACCGGCCCACCTCGTACTCGAGGCTTACCACACTCTGGTCGCAAGAGGTGGTTACGAGAAGAACCATCGCTAGAAGGACACCGGGCTTTTTCACGGCTCTCTTACGCTCCCATCGTGGACCGTGCGAGCCAAAAGAAAGGGCCCGCCAGGATGCTCTGGGCTATGAATGTACCTGGTCGCTCAACGTGGAAGGAGTTTGGCCGCCTGAGGCCCTCACTTCAGCCTTGAACGCCTCCCATCCCTTCGGAAGGATCAGGTTGTCGGATATGGCGGCGATCTCCTCGGCCTCTCGCCAAGCCTCTACGAGACGCTCCAGCTCACCCTCCAGGGCGCGCCGCTCTTCGCTTTCGAAGAGAGCCATCTCCATGGCCAGCAGGATGGGTTCGGGATAGTGCCGAAACGCCACCCATTTTGGCTTGAGGCCTGCCGCATGGATCAGGTAACGCTCCACACCTCCTCCCTCGGAGATCTCGTTCACCGCATCCGAGATCGTCACGAACTTCGGAGTTCGCCGATTCAGTAACGGCAACGCCCGTCGAGCGAGGCGAATGGCCTCCTCACCCGAAAACTCCGCCCATTTGAACGCGAAGGTCTCTCCTCCCGTGACGTTGACCCGCTCAGTTCGTTGGACGTGAATCGACCATCCTGGATCGATGTCGGATGGGGTAATACCCCCCGCCCGCAGTTGCCCTTTTCTGAAGTGGTGCGGAAGGAGGCCTTGGTTCATATGCCAGTTGGCGTCGAGTCGATTCAGCAGGAGGATCGGGGCCGCGAGAAGGCCTCCAGCCAGGGCAAGGGGCGCCAAAACCGGGGCCAACGGGGCCAAGGCGATACCCGCCGCCCATGCGGTCCCGGACTCGAGCTTCAGAAGCTTCCCCCGCTTGACGCTGGACTTCAAACGCCGCTTCCTGCGTCCGAAACGACTGCCCCACCGCCATGCCGCGAACTCACCGGGGACCGGCTTCCCGATGCGTACGATCTCCAGCCCTCCACTCAAGCGGGCTAAGCCGACTTCCGCCGTTGAATACCGGGCGGGCGTACCGCGATAGGCCCGTTCAAGGGCTTCCACCGCCTCCCATCGTTGCTCTATCGGTACCAGGTTCCAACGCTCGCATCGAGGGCAAACGACCCACAGTCGCCCTCTCAACCCGTCGAAGGCGATGCGCCTACCGACCTGGAACTCCTCCAGGTCCTCGTTGTCTCCCAGGTCGGAAGAGCAGACAATGCAGTGGTTCCACATCCTGAGCTATTTCCGGTCGGCCAGGCCGAACCGGAACCTGGTCAGAGAGACATCCTTCTCGAATCGCGGAATCAACCCGGCCATTCCTTCGATCCGACAGCGCCCTCCTCGCCCTCCGGCAACGGAGGCGCCGAACCCTGCCCCAACGCCGCCTTCGCCGAGCGACGAACCCTGAGCCTGTCGAGCCATCGTCCTTCGCCCACCACCGAGGTCACGCCCAATCCAGCACCCAGCCCCATGAAAGCCCCACCGATCAGGCCATCCAGCAGCCAGCCCCACTCGGGGTAGATCACGTCCAGGCCCCCTCCTTCGAAGAGGTAGATCCCGACGACGACGCTGAGCACCGCCAGGAGTAACCCCACGAGTCGAACCGCCCGAAGGCTCAAGGGGTCTCTCGGTTCTTGGTCAGTGGGCAAATCGGGGGTCATGGGCCTGTTCGGTCTTAGAGTCGTTGGAGTGAGCGTCAACCACTTCGGGTCCTCCGGTCCTTCGATCCCCGCCCCTCACTTCAGGATTCGGTCAGCATCGATTTCAGAGAAGACTGTCGGGTCGGTCATGGGTTCGGACGCCGCGTCTTGTCTCGGAGAGGACCGGACGGTTTCGGATCAAAGGATAGCAAGTAAAACTGCGGATCCGAAGGCCGTCACCGCAAGCAGTTTCCCCAATGGCCCCGTCGCCTCATTGGAACCCGAATGGTTAGGCGGCGTATCCTCCTCTTTGACCTCCATAAAAGAAATGAGCCACCGGTGGTTCGATTTTTCCCCGACCTGCGGTACAGGCACTTGGAGCAGGAAGAGATGGATGCCCCTGGGCTGGACCCTGCAGAGCATGCACGGGCGCTTCGCGCGTTGGGCCGAATCGGAATCCTCTCCTGGACGGCTCAGCGGATTTGTAGGGAGGTCGTTGAATACGCGAAACAGGTCGAAGGGCCTGTCCGCATCCTCGACGTCGCCTGCGGTGGCGGGGACGTGCCTCTTTCCATCAAGCGCTGGGGGGAGAGAAAAAGGCTCCAGGTCGAGGTCGAAGCCTGTGACCTGAGTCCGGTGGCCTTGGAGGTGGCGAAGGAAAAAGCCGAGAACGCGGGGCTCGATGTGAGGTTCTTTCAACACAACGCCACCGACAGAGATCTTCCGGGCGGTTTCGATATCGTGGCCTCCTCCCTTTTTCTCCACCACCTCTCCGAGACGGAGGCTGACCTGTTCCTGCGAGCCCTCCGAGGTGCTGGGAATAGAGTGCTCGTTCAGGACCTTTTACGAACCAGGGTCGGATATGCCTTGGCTTCCGCTACCTCCAGGGTGATCACCCGCTCGAAAATCGTCCATATCGATGGACCACGCTCGGTTCGCGCCGCATTCTCCCTTCCGGAAGTCAGGGCCATTGCTCGGAACGCCGGCATGGAGGACGCCCACGTTGCCAAATGCTGGCCAGAGCGCTTCAGCCTTCTCTGGGAGAGACGGCCCGAGGCGGTGGCAGCGTGAATGCCATGGTGGGCCTGGGGGAGAAGGCCGTTCCGGGCCTGCCGGTTTGGGACGCGGTAGTGGTGGGAGCAGGACCGGCCGGGTCCATGACGGCCCATGAGTTGGCCCGGGCGGGAAAAAGGGTCCTTCTCCTTGACCGCCAGCAGTTTCCCCGTTGGAAGGTCTGTGGGGGGACCCTCAGCCCTGGCGCCCAGGGGCTTCTGGCCCAATCCGACCTCGGAGGACTCCTCGATAGCCTGGGAGCCGGGCCCCTCCACACCCTTCGGCTCGGTGGCTGGTCCATCACGGCCGACCTTCCTCTCAACGGCTCCAGGGCAGTCTCTCGATCTGCTTTGGACGCAGCCCTCATCGAAGCTGCCGTGCGCCGAGGGGCGCACTTCTCCGCCGGGGTTCGAGTAGACCTTGGGGAGCTCTCGGGCGGGGTTAGGACCGTCGAACTCCTTGGTAGCGAAGGACCGCGGGAAGTCGCCGCACGGGTGGTGGTCGCCGCCGACGGCCTCGCCAGTAAGCTCCTGGCTCAAGCCGGGCTCCCGGCCCGAGAACCGACTGCGGCCAGGCGAAGGGTCGTCGGGCTCGGAGCCGTATTCCCAGCATCCTCCGCGCCATTCGAGCCCGGAGTCATCCATATGGCCGTTGGGCGTGAGGGATATGCCGGTGTGGTTCAGGTGGAGGACGGCTCGATCAACGTCGCAGCTGCCCTGGACCACGAGGCTCTCCGCCAGGCCGAGTCACCTTCTGCCCTCGTACAGGATCTCCTGGCACAGGGCGGTTGGCCATCTTTGCCGACAACGCCTTCTCTGGGGTGGAGGGGAACACCGGGCCTGACGCGCCGCCCCGAACGACCGGGAGCCGAAAGGCTGCTGGCTGTCGGCGACGCCGCAGGATACCTGGAACCCTTTACCGGCGAGGGAGTCTTCTGGTCCTTGTCCGGAGCCCGACTGATAGCCCCCCTCGTGGGGCGGGTCGGCAAGACCTGGGACCCTCGGATCCTGACGGAGTGGACCAACACTCACGCCCGGTTGATGAAGAGGGCCCAACGCGTGTGCCGCGCGACCTCATGGGTACTGTCCCGGCCACTCCTCACTCGCTCCGCTTTGCGCATGTTGACGAGCAGCCCTCGCCTTGCGCGACCGATCGTCCGTAGGGTCGGAGCCCCCATCGTCTCTAGAGCATGAGCGCTTTCAGATGAGTATTCGTCTTGCCGGAATTGGTACAGCGGCCCCCACACACTCCATTTCTCAAGCCGCCGCAGCCGAGGCTTGGGCCGCCTTGGCTGGTGTGGACGAAAAAAAAGCCAGGACGATCCAGGCCCTGTACCGGAAGAGCGGTATCAGAAAGCGCCACAGCACACTGCTGGAAGACGCCGATGGCGAGCCCGGGCCGGTCCAGACCCTCTTCGAACCCGCCCGGTCCCAGGATGACCAAGGGCCGTCCACGGAAATGAGAATGGAGAGGTTCGAGGCCGACGCACCCGTGCTGGCGATGACCGCGGGGCGGGCCGCGCTAGACGACGCCGGGGTGGGGGGCGAAGAGATCACTCACCTGGTGACGGTATCCTGCACCGGATTCTTCGCCCCGGGATTGGATACCACTCTTGTTGATCTTTTGGGGCTAAAACCAACGGTTGAGCGCACACACGTAGGATTTATGGGTTGTCACGGATCCCTGAACGGTCTCCGTGTCGCCTCCTCCTTCGCGGGAGCAGATCCCGAAGCCCGGGTCCTGGTCTCTTCGGTGGAACTCTGTACGCTTCACATGTCCTATGAGTGGGACCCGGATACCCTGGTTGCCAACTCACTGTTTGGCGATGGAGCAGGAGCCGTGGTCGGTGCGGGCGAAGGTGTGCCGGTCCGCTCGGAGCCTTGGCACCTGACAGCGAGCGGCACGTGTCGGTTGCCGGACAGCGCCGACGCCATGTCCTGGCGCATCGGGGACCACGGGTTTCGAATGACCCTATCCTCCCGGGTCCCCGAGATTATCGAGGCTCACCTTCGGGGATGGCTGGTCGGCTGGTTGGAGGGTCATGGCCTGGGACTGGAAGATGTAGAGACTTGGGCCGTTCACCCCGGTGGACCACGCATTCTTTCGTCGGTGGGATCCGCTCTAGACCTCGGACCGAGCGAGAACGAAGTCTCCCGATCCGTGTTGGCCGAATTCGGAAACATGTCCTCTGCCACCATCCTCTTTATTCTGGATCGACTTCGAAGAGGGAACGCACCTCGACCCTGCGTAGCCCTGGCTTTCGGCCCGGGGCTGGTCGCCGAAGCGGCGCTTTTCCTTTGAGGTGAGGGGCCCGCAGCTCAGGTGGCTTGGGCCACCATGACGATCCGTTCCCGATCTGAAACGACCACCCCGCCCGGGCGCTCCACCGTGACCGCGAAGAGCGTGGCCTCGTCCACCAGGAGTCGGGGATCGATGGCAACGAGGACCTCATCCTGTCCAGGCGGAATGTCGAAGACTCCCCCGTCCACCGGATACCGTTCGTTTCGGGCTGCATCGAAGATCCAAAGCTGATATTGCCATGAACGGGGGTCGTTGTACTGCAACCCCTTGAACCGCATGACCCCAGCTTGGTGCACAGCGCTCCAAACCACATCCCCGCTCGCCCCCAGAGAAGCTTCGTCCTCAGTGGCCGTCCAGGCGATCTGCATGAGCTCTGAGTCGGTTGCCAGAAGAGACTCACGCAACTCCGATGCAGACATCTGGAGGGGTGCCTGAGGAGCACGTCCGGGAAGGAAGACCAGGGCCAGAACCGCAGCGGCGGCGACGGCCCAACCCGCCCATCGGCCGACTTCGGCGCGACTTTGTTCCTTTATCTCGAACACCTGGGCCTCGGCGCCCCGGTCGGGCCTGGACGCCGACAAGTACTCTGACCCTGCCCCTTCCAACCGTCGGGCCAGACCTGCGGGCAGGGAGTCTTCTTTCGCGACGTCCTCGACGAACGCCACCGTCAACTCGCCTGCGGCCAGCTCCCACCTTTCCACCTCACCCGAAGGAAGCTCCGACACCAGGGCTGTTAGCTCATTCGCCTCTTCGGACGAAAGCTCACCCGAGACCTGCTTCACCAACAGGTCTTCGAGGCGATCCGCATCATGCATCTTCATATACCTTCACCTCCCTCCAGCAAAGCCGCCATTTGCCTGGCCCTCTTAAGGCCCCGACGAATGTGGGACTTCACGGTGCCGAGGGGCGTGCCTGTCTCCTCGGCGATCTCTTCATGAGTTTTCCCGTGTAGTAGCGACAACTCCAAGACCTGCCGCTGGCCCGGGGATAGCTCACGCAGAATCCCCCGAGCCTCATCTACCCGGTGGTCCGAGCTCGCGATCGAAGGAGCATCCGAAGGGGCCTCGAAGCCATCGGGGAATGGCTCGAAAACCGGTCGCCTCGCCCGCTTCCGGGCGAGGTCGATCAGGCGTCGTCGCGCAATCATCGCCACAAATCCGCGATCGCTGGCCTTCGACGGATCGAATCGATGGGCACTCTTCCATATCGCCAGAAAGATCTCTTGGACTGCGTCCTCGGCTTCGGCTGAATCATTGGTCCACCGCCGGGCTAGAGCCCAGACGAGGGATCCAAAACGATCTACACACGCCTTAACGGCCGCTTCCTCTCCGTCAGCGACACGCCCAAGAAGATGTCTGGCTTCAGGCTGTTCGGTCATCATGGCCAGAAAATACTCCGATGAGCTCGGAAGGAGCCATGGCCGATCGTCCGAGAAGGACTGGTGACCTGAGATGTTCGGTGCTGAGAGCATGAACTGACCCATCGAGGGTTCGGACCTTTTCTGTCGGAAGGTTCGTCCGTCGGATGCACTTCGGATGCACTGCATCCAAAATCACCAGATGCGGCGAACCTTAGGCCGAACAGTGAAGAGTAGAATTCGACGACTAGGAGGAAGCATGACAGGGAGACTACTGGCCGCCCTCGCACTGACGGCCTTTTTGGCCCACCCGGCGGGGAAACTGAAAGCCCAGAATCACGACGACATCGTTGATGTAGCACGCGGCGCGGGGCAGTTCAACACACTCCTGGCAGCGCTGGATGCTGCGGGGTTGACCCATACCATCGCCGACGGTGGACCCTTCACGGTTCTCGCGCCCACGGACGAGGCATTCGGCCGATTGCCTGAAGGAACTGTGGAGAGCCTCCTTCAAGAGGAGAACCTCCCCAAGCTGGCCGAGATCCTGAAATACCATGTGATTTCCGGCAGAGTCACCGCTTCCCAAGTAAAGAACCTTCGTTCCGCAGAGACTCTGGAAGGCCAGCGTGTCGGGATATCGCACGAAACCGGGAAAATCAAAATCAATGACGCCACCGTGATTTCAGCCGACATCCGGGCCAGCAACGGTATCATCCATGTAATCGATGCGGTCTTGCTCCCCGAATCAAAATCCATCCCGGAAATCGCCGAGGGCGCTGGGGTGTTCAACACGCTCCTCGCGGCGGTAGGCGCAGCTGGGCTGGGAAGCACCCTGACCGAGGGTGGACCCTTCACAGTGTTTGCCCCGACAGACGACGCTTTCGCCAGACTACCTGATGGAACGGTCGAGAGCCTACTCCAAGAGGAAAACCTGCCCAAACTGGCTGAAATCCTTAAGTACCACGTGGTTTCCGGCAGAGTCTACGCCGACCAGGCTTTGGAGGCCCGACGCGCGAGCACACTCGCGGGAATTCCGGTCCAAATCCGGGTTTCGGACGGAACTCTGCGCGTGAACGACTCCCAGATCACCGCAACGGACATCCAGGCCTCGAACGGAGTGGTCCATGTCATCGATGCGGTATTGCTCCCCCCCGAGATGTCACCAAAGCAGCAAGCAGCCCGTGAGCTGATGTCATTGGCGATCGAGCGGGGGGTTCCTCTGTTCAACAATGGGCAGGCCGAAGCTTGTGCCGCCATCTATGAAGTGGCGGCCACGGCCCTACTACACATGGGCGACGCGATCCCGCAAGATGCTCAGCGAGAGCTTCGCAGGTCCCTTCGGGCCAGCCAACGCACTCACGATATGAGCGATCGGGCCTGGACCCTTCGCAACGCTCTCGACGAGACCATGCGACAGATGAGTCGGGAGATGGGCAGGTAACAACGCAATAAATCCCAGCAGAGAAGAGGGGCTCCCCGATCGGGAGCCCCTTCTTGTTCTGTAAGTAACCTTTTTCCGGGAAATCCGGTATTCATTCAAATCGCACGAGTGCCTTCAGAGAAGGAGTACCCTTGTCCGCTGTGAGCCCGATCATATTCCTCTTCTTCCTCGCCCAGCTGGGGGCACAGGAAAACGTTGCCCATCAGGCACCTTTAGGCGAACAGATCGAATCCTTCGCGCGACCCCTGGTAGAACGACACGACTTCAGCGGTGCTTTCGCCATACGGGGTCCCGAGGGTCCTGTGAGCGTGGCCGTTGGTTTCGCGGATCTTGCCCATGATGTGCGGAACTCGGTCGATACTCGGTTCGGAATCGGCTCCGTTTCCAAGCAGTTCACCGCCGCACTGGCCCTGCGTCTGATCGAAGATGGACAGCTCACGCTCCAGGACGTCGCCCAGGATATCCTTCCGGGACTCTCCGGCCCGGCGGTCACCGTGCATCAACTCCTCGCCCACCGCTCCGGTTTGGCAAGGGATCCTTTGGCCTTCGAATCGCAGGGAAAACAGTTCGACCGATCGGAGCTCTTGGACATCATCTCCAGCCTCCCTCGTGAATTCGCTCCTGGGGAGCGCACCAGCTACAGCAACTCGGGCTACATCGTGCTCGCCCTCATAGCCGAAAGCGTCTCAGGCATGAGATTCTGTGACCTTCTGCATGAGGAGGTGCTCGAACCCCTGGGGCTTCAAGACACCGGGTGCCTGAGTACTTCCTCCGTAATCCCGAAACTGGCTCAGGGTTATGATCCAGGTCTCGGGCCCTACCGGCTTCGAGCCTCGCCTTTCCTCGAGTGGTCCAACCTGACGGGTCCAGGAGGGCTTTATTCAACCGTCGAGGATTTGGCGCAGTGGGGGCAGGTTATGCTGGACCGCACATTCCTGTCGCCGTCCAGCTGGGAGGCCTTCATGACCGACCACGGGAATGGCCGCGGGTATGGCATCGCCCAATACACCCGACATGGTCATCGAGCCATCGGCCATGACGGCGTGATAAACGGCTACACGGCGTTCTTGGAGATCTACCCCGAAAACAGGTCGGTCGTAGCCTATGCAGGGAACATCCGGGCGGGAGCCTTCGAGTTGATGGAGAACGCCGTCATCGGGCTGACATTAGGCGCCCCCGTGAACCCCCCAGAGGCGCCTTCGGACCTGGACACGCCCGTTTCCTTCGAGGAGGGCGCCCCAGTCACCGGCCGCTACGAGCTGTTCCCGGGATTCCACCTCACCATCACGTGGGAAGCTGATCGCCTCTTCCTTTCCGGGACGGGCGGATATCCTACCGTCCTGACTACCAAGGCCGACGGCGATTATTTCTATCGAGCGATGTACGCCACGGTTCGGTTCGAGATCGACGGAGAGAATCAGGAACTCATCTGGATCGACCGCGGCGGTCAGGAATATAGGGCTCAGAGAACGTCGATCCATTAGCCTTTCACCCATCCGACGATGACACCAGACACCGACGAACAGCTGATGAAGCTTGTCCGGAGGGGCGATCGAAGCGCCCTGCGCGAGCTGTTCGATCGTCATCATCGTCAAGTATTCGGATTCGTTTTGGGTCGCCTCGGTGACGCTGACCCATCGGAGGATGTGGCTCAGGAGGTCTTCATACGGGTTTGGCGATATCGCGACTCCTATGACACTGATAGGAGATTCCTCCCATGGCTCTACCGGATCACGCGGAACCTGTTATCGGATTCAAAGAGCGGCCCGGTACTAGACTCTCCAGGAAATGATGCACCCTCCAGCCACCTCCCGCCGGACGAACAGTTCGAGGAAAGGCAGCGGGCAGAGAAAGTGCGGAGCGCCGTCCTGGGGTTGCCTCCAGCCCAACGTGAGGTCCTGCTCTTGAGCCGATGGAGTGGAATGACCTACCGCGAGATCGGTGACATCGTGGGTTGCTCCGAAGGAGCCGTGAAGGTTCGGGTTCATAGGGCCCTGGAAGCCCTGCGTTCGCCCCTCGCACCGCTACGAGAGGATTAGCGATGAGAGATGCTCATCTGACAGAAGCCGATACGCTCGCTCTGGTGCGGGGGGAGCCGGTGTCCGCAGACTCACTTGGACACTTGGACAGATGCTCGGATTGCGCAAAACGGGTAAGGGAGCAACAAGAGGTATGGAACACGCTGGGCTCGTTAGACCCGGGCCCGCGGTCTGAAGCCTTGTGGGACGGCATCGAGGCCCACCTCACTCCCCATGCCGCCAAACGCCGACCCGTCATCCGTCTACCCTGGGCCATGGCGGCGGCACTGGTGCTGAGCCTCGGCCTCGGAGCATCGTGGCAACTCTTTTCCCTTCGCGCCCGTATCGCCTCCCTGGAGCAGGCCAATTCCGAGCTGGCTCTGGGTCACAACTCTGCTTCCATGCGACTAACCGCCCTCGCGGACCTTCCTGAAAGCCCTCGAGAGCAGGCCACCATTGACGTACTTCTTTCGCTTCTGAGGGCGGATCCTGACGAACATGTCAGGCTCCTGGCCTTGGAGGCACTCCAAGGACCCCTCGAGTCCGGTACCGTCACACCGAGGGCCCTGGTCGAGATCCTCGCCATGGAAAAATCTCCCCTGGTACAGACGGATCTCATCGTGTCGATCCTCGGTGCAGGTGGGCCGGGAATGCTTCCAGCCATTCGGAATGTCCTACCTCAGGATTCGATTCATCCCTTTGTCTCGTCCCAACTCATTGAAACGTAAAGGAGTCTTTCGTGCGATTTCTTTTTCTTATTGGACTGCTCGCCTCTGTCCCCTCTTCCGTGTCGGCCCAGGTGGGGACCGTGGAAGCCCCTCCCGGAACGAAGGTGAACGTCAGCCTTCTGTGGGGAGCGGTCCGGATGATCGGAGATGACGAGTCCACCGTGCGAGTGGCTCGAATCCGTACAGGGCAGCCGGGCGACCCGACTGTGATCGCCGAGTCGGGAGATCCCGTGTCCGTGGTCCGCTCGGGAGACGAAGTGACCATCACGCAGGAGCTGCCCGACGAGAAGACCTTCGCTTCGAGTTACATCGAGGTTCGATTCCCGCGGGAAGCACCGATTCTGATAGAGATGCTGAGGGGTGGGGAAATCAGTCTGATCGGGACGCAAGGCGATGCAGAGGTCACGAACCACAATGGGTCGGTGAGACTGGAGGACGTGGCAGGAAGCGTCCGCGTCTCGGCCTCAAATGGGGCCATCACAGGAGTAATCACCGGACCCTTGGCTCCGAGCGCGTCCTTCGCCTCCCTGAACGGCGAGATCGACCTGACCCTACCTTATGATGCTTCGATCACAGCCCGCCTTCGAACAGACAACGGTCGGCTGAGGAGCGACTTCCCAGTGGAGGTCACAGAGCGCCAGACATCGCTGGGGGAAGGGGCCGAGGTCGTGGCCGAAATCAACGGGGGAGGGACGCCGTTCATCGCGACCACCCGGTCAGGCGACGTGGTCCTAAGGCGGGCGGTTCGCCGGTGAAGGTGCAGGGCGGTTGGCGTCAGCCCTTATCAGCCGCCCGTTCGGCGAAGCCTGTACTGGTTACGCTGGAATTCTGCTGCGGATCCGGCGTACCGCACGTATTTCGTGATGGTTAGAGTTTCGTCCTCGACTTCCACGACGTTCCGGATGGAAGCTTCGCGACCGTTGTCCTCGCCCTCCTGCATCAACTCCAACCGGTAGACACCCGCCGACGGGTTTTCCGAGCGTTCCACAATCTGCCACAGCCCACCGAGGTTCAGGCCCTCTTCGGTTTCGAAGAGGCGCTCGATGTCTGAGACGATTCGTCCGTTCGGCTCCTCATAGGAAAACTCGAGAACCAGAGCCTGGCCGTCGTCACTCCGGTGGCAGGAAAGACGAGTCGTAAGGCTCACCAGGGTCTCATTGTCCCCGTAATCCAGATACTCGAGGACCCCCTCCCAGGACCCCATCAGAAAGTCGTAGCCGTTGGCGTCCTCTCCGGGCGATCCCACAGACTCTCCCGAGGAATGGATAGAGGGCCGGCCGCGATCGGCTACGGCCAGGGGAACGGACAGAATGTCCTCGCCATCGGTGAAGACCATGATCCCGAGAGCCTCCACGGGTTGAACACCCCAAGCATAGGGAAGTCCCTGGATCTTCCCGGCCGACATCACGACGCCATCGTCGAGGTGAAGCTCCCAGATCCCATTGGGTCCATTGGATTCGCAGATGTCGTCGACACAGCGGGAGACCAACAGCATTCCAGAGAGTCCTTCGGCGAAGGCGTCGAAAGTGGTCCCACCCTCCGGGACGAACACAGGTTCGGACGCCCGGAATCCCTCGCCGTCCTTCCGGGCCAGAAAGATGCCGGCCCCTGCCTCTCCCCCGGCGTCGAAGATGAAGAGATCGCCGGCTTCGGTCAGGGAAGGATAGGTGCCAACTACCCCATGGACCTCTGACAGGTTTTCCGGTTCCGACCATTCCCCGCCTGAAAGCTCAATTCGGAATAGGGCCCTCTCGCCCGCCTCCGTGTTCGTCGCGAAAAAGATGGCTTTTCCATCCGGAGAGAGCGTAAGGTTGTAGACCTGCCCCATGCCTTCCAATGCCTCGACCCTCCATCCGCCTGTTTCCCGGAATGCGATGAACGGGTTCTTCCGGTACCAGTCGTCCCCGTAGCGGGCAAACACCATCACCTGCCCATCCGCAGAAAAAGATGGGGATGTTTCCGACCCTTCGGTGCTTACGAGGCCAGGAAGAAACGGCATTGGGGTGACCAGGCCATCTTCCTCATCGAGCATGACCAACGACCGGGCCTCCAGGCGCAGAGGGCTCCCATCCCTGAACATGGAGCGGCGAGTCCACCGGTCAGCATCGTCGAAGGCCTGGTATTGGTATCGGAAGGAAGCGCCTCCCTCCCTTTCCGTATACCGGAAGTCCCAGCCCAGTTGGTTCCCCCTTCCGTCCCACAGCACGTCTTCTTCACCATACTGGCTTCCATTGGCCCGATAATACCTCTTTGCTACTTCCCTGCCCTCTCCGTCCAACTCATACACGGTCCGATCCGACCCAACACCCGGTTCGTAGAAGTACACGGCCGTTTTCTCCCGACCGTTCAGAGAATAGCTGTAGACCTCCCGGGTCGGTTCCTTCGAATTCCCTTCGAAATAGACGGCCCCAGCCTCCCGCCCGTCTGCATCGTGGAGGACGAGGAACACGAGTTCCTTTACCCCCGCTGAGTCCGTCACCTCTTCCCTGAGACGACGGCCATCGGGCCCGAACCAGGTAGTCTGACTTCCGAGGAAGGCCCCCGAGGCCGGGTCGAATCGGTCGATTCGCTCCTGAATGATGGTGGTGTCCGGCATCAGGACGGCCGCCGCCAAGGCCACAAAAAGTAACGACATCTCTTACGCCTCCGTCTGCAACTCGATGAAAGGCCCGCGTGAGGTATTCTCGAGCTCGTACCCGGGCATGGCCCGGGGTACGGCCGGTCACCTGGAAGCGGCTGCCGTGGCTAGGGCGAGGAGGACCCCACGAAATGACCTCGAGAGGAACCTCGTCCTCATTCCCATCCCCACCTACGTCGAAGCTGATTCTGGGTCCTGGATGAGACCTTCGATGCTACCGCCAACCACTTCTGCAAAGACTTCCTCCAGGCCAACCGGCTTGAGCCGTACAGAGGTCAGGGGGATATCCCCCAACGAGTGGACCACGGACCGAATGTCCGTCTTCTGAGTCAGATAAAGGTCCATGACTCCGTGGTTGCGACGGTACCGGAGACCTAACTCCCGAGCCCGTTTGCACACCGCCTCGGGATCTTCCGTTTCCACGACTGCAAGCTCCTCCGCCGGGACAAGCTGTCGCAGCTCGTCCATCGTTCCTTCCGCCGCAATCCGGCCCTCATCCATGATCCCGACCCTCGTGCCGATCCTCTCCGCCTCTTCGAGATGATGAGTGGTCAGGAGAATGGACCGGCCATCCCGCTTCAGGTCTGAGATCAAGTTCCAGATCCTCTGTCTGATCTCCAGATCCAGCCCCACAGTCGGCTCATCGAGAATCAAAAGGGGCGGCTCATGCAGCAGAGCAGAGGCCAGGTGCAATCTCCGGCGCATGCCTCCGCTCAGTTCCGAAACGATGGAATCGGCTCTTTCACTCAACCCCACAGCCTCGAGGCAGGTCTCCGCCCTTTCCCGCCTCGCGGTGGGGTTCAAACCGTAGACGGCTCCAAAAAAGGTCAGGTTCTGGATGCAGGTAAGATCCCGGTAGACAGCGGTCTCCTGCGGCACGATACCGAGCGCTTCCCTCGGCACGTCAGTGTTGCTGGCCCCTCCGATCGTCACCCCACCCGCCAGCGGTCGCAGGATATCGCAGATCACGTTGATCGTGGTGGATTTCCCGGCGCCGTTCGGGCCCAGCAGGCAGTAGACCTCTCCTTCCTCGATCTGGAACGAAAGCTCGTCCAATACCGAGGTCTCTCCAAACGAAACCTTCAACCCTTCCACCCCGAGAAAAGGCGCCATCAGAGCAACCTCTCCTTCGCCAGCATCCGCCGATACGACCTGGCTCCTAGGACGATGGAGAGGAAAGCGAAGAGGAAGAGGAAGATCATGTGGTCCTGGACCGCTGCCCAGCCCAAACCATCCGCAGACACCGGGTCCAAAGCCTCGTTCATGTGGAAGATCGGGTTCAGGTGGGCCAGACTGAGCAGATACGGCGGAAGCATCGACGGGGGAAAAAACGTCCCCCCCAGGACCAGCAGGGGAACTCCGATTGCCGCCACCGGACCGTTCACGTCCTCGGTGCGCTTCGCGAACCGGGAGCCGAAGAAAAATCCGACACCTACATAGGACGTCACGCTCAGGGCCACGATCAGAACTCCCAGGGGGAGAGAGCCGAGGAACCTACCCCCGAAGGCAAAGGCGATCCCATAGACGATGACCACCTGGCCAGCGGCTATGACGAGATGAGCCAGCGTCACGCCAATGAAGTACTCCGTTCCCCCGAGGGGAGACAGAAGCAAGCGCTTGAGCGTGTTGCGCTCTCGTTCTGCCACCAGAGCCGCGATGGGCCCGCCAAGACAGCTGAAAAACAGGGCCGCTCCAATGAGGATGCTCGGGGCCATCAGGTTGAAGGAATCCGGCGTCCCCCCGACACCGTCCGCGTAGATGAGGCCGAACAGCAACAGCATCAAAGCCGGGAACACGGCCCAACCCACGAGGCTCCGGCGGGTGTGCCAAAGCTCCGTCAGAATCCTTCGGGCTACGGTGAATGCGAGCATCTCAACTCCATCTAGGAAACATGCGGCCCGAGATCAAAACGGGCCTCGATCGGACTCGAAGAGCCGGTTCTCTCTAGTGAGATAGGCGGTAGAGCCGAATACGATCCGTGTCGAACTCGTCCCGCCACAGAACGACTGCCCTGTCCTCGCCGACGGCCAAGATTCCGGTACCCTGTGGAGCCAGTGCCACTCCTTTGGCTTGGCCGTCGGCCCCGTGGATGATCCACCTGGATCCCTCCGTCGGAGCATCCCACGTCTCCACCCAGATGTCCCCCGTGGAGGCAACTACCAACGACCGGATAGCGGGGGTGTTCGTGGCCCGGGGCCTCCCCCCTCCCCACTCGCTAACCACCCGACGGTCGTTGTCTTCCACGACAAATCGAAGCATCTCTTCCATCTCCGCGGCGACATCTTCGTCGGTGGCCCGGCGGGCCCGGGCGTCCGTGGCAAACGTTCGAGCATCGGAGCCATCAAAACGGAAGCTTCTGATCACGGATTGGTCTGACGCCGCCACAAAAACCCTCGTAGGACTTGCCGCCCAAAGAAGCGTAGTCCCGGGAGTGTAGGGTCTTGGGACGGCAACCCCACGAGCATCCGTCCGGCCCGTATCCGCAGGGAACCAACCGATGGTGTCGACCTGGGGCGGTGAGCGTTTCCTGAGTAGGCCTACCTCCTGCCTGTACTCTCCTCGGACTCGACCGAAGAGGCGCTCTTGGCAGCGCACCATGAGAGATCCGTCCGGAAGCACCCCACCGTACCCCGCGTTGTGGTCCCCGCCGCAGAGGGGTTCGATGACGGCCCGCTCCGTCCGGAGTGCCTGCCCGCCTTTGTCGAACCACGTCAGACGCCCGGCCTCGTCCAATACGACCAGGGTGTCCACCTTAGCCGCCAGGTCGGTGGGGTTTCTGAACTCGCCGGGGCCGTCGCCGAACCGGCCAATGTCCCGCAAGTGCCGACCGTAGCTGTCGTAGAGTCGGATCGTTGGCGCCAAGGCATCGAGGACCGCGACCTCACCTCCAGGCAGGACGGCCACGTCCCGAACCAGGCCGAACTGATCCGTGGGATCGGTCATTGAGCCGCCGATCTCCCAGACGGGTTCGGCTTCGAAACGCCATTCTGTCGCCTGGGCCCATAAGCCAGAACTCGGGCCTGTTGCCGCTAGTAGCAACAGGAGTCCGGTCACCTGGTTCCTGAGGCCAAAAAGACACATCGCTTTTATGCTTCACTCCCCTGATCCAGAGCCTTCCCCCGTCTCACCTCCTGGAGTGCGTACTGACCGAGGCCATGCTCAAAAGCATCGATAAGCTCGGTTCGGGTGGCTTCCAAACCCCAGGGAAGGACCGCTACGAGGCCCATTCCCCTGAACCGGTTCCTTCTCATCACGAGCTCGGCAAGAGGCGTCTGCTTCTCCAACAGAGCCTGCGGATTTTTCACCTCGATCTCGATCATGCCGAACCTGCTCTTCCGCACGCCCAGGACCTGGTCCCATGGAATGAACCCCGGGGAATACCAGAAGTTCTTTTCCAGAATGCCTTTCGGGGAAATCCGAATCCTGACCTTCCGCCGAATCAATCGCTGAAGCGAGTAGACAGCATGCGGGGCGAACACGATGAGCCCCATCATGCCAAGCGCGCCACTGAGTTGGAACGCTACGATCCCCAGGACGCTCATGAGGAACCATCCCCACCAGAAGTGCGGGGCGTCGTAGAACTCGACCGGCTTGATGGGCGGGTTTTTCATAGGCTGTTACGTGGGCCAGACCCTTTCACCTCAGGACTCGAAGATATACCGGCCGGATTTCCCCGGTAACAAAAACCTATTTGGCCGTTCGACATCCGGGGGGCATCGGACCCCGGTCGCCCCAGTCGTCGACACCGTTGGGCCCGGAACCTATTCTCCCCAGCACGGTCCATCGAACCAGTGGGGCAGGCCTACCCCCACAACCGCGGCAGCTCGAACGGGAAGGTCGGGATCCCAATGACGAAGTCCCAGAAGAACCCACGGCCCTTTTTCGTCGGCCCTCTCTTGGTCGGCCTGTCTTTGCTGGCTTTAGACTGCACGCCGGCAGACCAAGCCGGAACTCTGCAATCGGAAGCCGCCGAATCCTCGTTTGTCCCCGAACCGTCAGCCCCTCCCACCGGGCCCTACGAAGACTTCACATCTGAACAATTGATGGAAGCCTTCGGCCTTCGGGAGGCCGACACGCCCATCAGGGAGTCCCCGGGATGGGCTTCTACCGAGAAGGTCGTCGTGTTCCTCCCCGAGGAATGGGATCGGCGGGAGGAACGTATGGCCTTCCTCCAGGAGGCGGCCCCCGGGGTGGAGTTGATCCCGGTAAGGAACCGGGCAGATGCTATGGAACGGGGAGTCCTTGCCGAAGCCGATGTCGTTCTGGGCCTCGGCTGCTCGGAGAGCACTCTCAATGCCATCGGGGCCCGTGTGAGGTGGATCCAATCCGGAAGTGTGGGAGTGGCCAGGTGCTTTGAAGAAAGCGTGAATCAGGCCCTCCGTGAGAGGCACATTCTGGCCACTTCCATCCGGGACATGACAAAGAGGGCCATCGCCCAGCACTCCCTCACCCTCATGCTGTCCCTCATTGGTGGGATGGATATCCACCACGACCGGCAAGAGGACCACTTCTGGGGGAGGACCCAGACCGATGTGGTGAAAGACAAACACCTGGACATGGAGTTCCAGGATCAGACTCTCTTCGTGGTGGGTCTTGGAAGCATCGGAACGGAGGTCGGGCGGTTGGCCCACGCCCTCGGTTTCCGGGTCGTCGCCACGAGGAACTCCAGTCGCGAAGGCCCGGACTTTGTCGACTACGTTGGCCTTTCCGACGAGATGTATGAGCTCGCCGCTCAGGCCGACGTGGTTTATGCAGCCGTACCCAACACCCCGGCCACCCAAGACATGTTCGACAAGCAGTTCTTCAACGCAATGAAGGAGTCGGCTTACTTCGTGAGTATCGTTCGGCTGCCCGTCATAAACTGGGAGGACTTGAAGGATGCCCTTCGAACCGGATCAATCGCGGGATTTGGTGCGGACGACCTTCCCCAAGACGACTTCGAGCTCTGGGATATGCCGCGGGTCATCATGACCCCCCACGTATCCGACTATTCGAATCGATACCGGGACAACCAGTTCCTCCTTTACCGGGAGAACCTTCGCAGGTACGTAGCTGGCGAACGGATGCTGAACGTGGTGGATTTGGATCGAGGGTACTGAGGGGATTCACCTGCCCCTTGGCGGACGCATTGGTTTGGCCACCCTCTTGGTTGGGGGCGCACCTTTGGCCCTGGGTGCGCTTTTGGCCCTGGGCGCACCCTTTCCCCAACGGTCCCGGAATTGCTTTCCGGCCCCTCGGGGGATCGCGGGACCGTGGCCGAAGCAGGCGACCTCGAAATCGAACCTGCATAGATGTTGTAGGCTCATCACGCCCTGCTGTAGGTGCTCGTATGCCATCATCAACCTAAGTCCCCACAGGTTGGCTGCCGCGTCCCCAAGGAAGGCGGTCTTCTTCTTCTTGGCCAGGAAGACCACATGGCCTTCGGTGTGGCCTGGGGTGTGGATGACGGAGATGCCTCCACCTATCGGGAGCACGTCATTGTTTCCAACCAAGACGTCAGCTTTCACTGGCTCCACCGTCTCCGGCTTCGGGACGATCATGACCTGGTAGAGAATCCGGTTGAGTAGCCCAGGAGTCGGCAGAAGACGACGCATTGCCCTGCCGGCGGCAACGAGCAACGCATCCCGCCGGTGCATGTAGATCCGAGCCGAGGTCAGCTTTTTCAGCTCCGCCAGCCCACCGGCATGATCTGGGTGGCAATGCGTCACGAGGATGTGACGAAGGTCGGACGTCTCGCCCAAGGGAACTGATAGCCGCGAGAATCTGGGGTCCACTTCCTTTGACTCCGGCATCAACCAGAACCAGACCGTCGGACTCAGCATCCAGCAGAAAAGCGTTCACGCCCGGGAGGCTGATCTGGTGTAACCCAGGCATGATCCGGCGAGGGCCAGTAGATCTTTTCCAAGCCTCAGGTCTCAGGGGCTCCAGCCTAAGAGTCACCGGGCTCCGCTTCTCCATCACCGGTCATCAACAGCTTCTCCGTGAAATCCAGCCGCTCCGAGAGGTTGTTCACCTCTCCCTGGAGGGCCATGAGTTCTTCGACCATCGTGTCCATCTGATCGGTGAGTTGGCGGGGAGCTTGGTCTCCTGGCATCCCGCCCTCGAGCCGGCGAATGCGTGACAAGAAGTACGCCAGAATTCCCACCATCGCAGCGCTGCCAATTACCGCGGCGAAAATGATGAGCAGAGCTACCAGGCTAAACATGTCTCCCTCCACATCCTCCGGTTAGGCTCGATCCGAAAAGAACGCCGGATCAGCGCTGGTCAGCTCGGTTTCGCGGAAAGCCAACGGTACCCAACTCCAGTTCCTAGGAACAGCACGGGCAAAAGGAACCACCATAGGTGCTCTCTTATAAATCCCGACATGTACGCACCCACGATCATCCCCAACATCACACAGTAGACCTTGAGGGCCCCGATGTCCCAGATGGTCATCGCGTTGGTCCTGCTCTCAGCCCATTCGAAGAGGTCCATCATTCTGCTCCCCGTGGAGGGTTCAGTTGACTCACGAGACGACATCGTAGAGTAGCCGGTAGAACTCCACTCGTTCATCATCTCGCCCGACACCGTACTCTTCAAGGAAAAGATCCTCGTAGCCGGGACCCAGATTCCACGTGACGCTCCAGGTCGCCACCGCCAGGTCCCACCAACGATCCGCCACACCAAGCTCGCCCAGGTCGACAAACCCGGTCGCGACGCCGTCTTCGATCAGAATGTTGGGAAAGCAGTAATCCCCGTGGCAAACGACGAGATCCTCCGGGCCCGGCCGTATCAGGTGGAGACGCTCGATGGCCTCAGCGGCGGAAAGGTGGCCGTACTCTTCGTGAAAGTCCCGGACCGGATCGATCTGGCCGGTTTGTAAACGTCGTTGTGCGTGTTTCAATGCGGCCTCGACGCGGAAGTCGAAGGGGCAGCTTTCCACCGGCGCCCGATGGAAGGACCGCAGTCCATGAGCCAGAATGGAAACGAGGCTGGCGGGATCAGCCTTGAGCGCTGGTTCCGTGGCATCGATCCCAGGGAGAGCTTCGGTGATCATCCATGCGAGATCACCATCCGAGCCCTGGTCGACCACGCGAGGCACCGGTAGGTAATCATGTGCCCATCTCATCCGCCGGGCTTCATCGGCCAACGATGGGTGCCAACCGACCGGGGCCAGCTTCAGGTACCGAATCCCCTTAACTGCCAGCCCCCTCCGTAAGGCGGGCCAACTCATCTACTACCTGCTCGAGTTTGGCTGACTCATTGCCCGAGATCTTTTTGAAGAAAGCCCTGAGGATAGGGTACAAGATCGGAAGAACGGTGAGACACACGATCAGACCCGGAAGGCTACCATCCTTTGCGAACTTGATCAGCCCTATGATGCTGGGAAGAAGTCCCATGAACCCCGGGATCAGGTAGGTAAGGACCGCTACGCCGGACAGGTTCGAGGAACCCTGAATGGTGGTCGTCCCATCTCGGGAGGAGAGGGTGACATATCGGGCACTGGCCTCGCCCTTCGCACTCCATTCCAGGGAACCCCGGATCTCTTCGATCTTTCCCTGTTCCTCCATGGTCCGTCGGATGACGGAGAGGATCTCCGGCGTGTCGTCAGGATCGAATTCCCCCTGGACCCTACGTTCGAAGCTCAGGACGGTGGGTCCACCAAGGAGTTTGTTTGGTCGGTTTTTGTTCCGGAGGGAAACTGTTCGGGCCGCATCCTCGAGGCGGGAGGGATCGATGCCCACTTCCTCCCCAATGGATTTTAGCTCCGCCAGGGAAAGACCTTCGCGTTTCGACAGGGCCCGTGACGGCGCCTTGTTCACTGCCTCTTTCAGGATCTCCCGGACCTCCTCGTCCGTGAACGTCCTCTCATCGATGGGCGTTTCTTCCATGGTCTACCTCTCCACCAATCGACCCAGCTCATCCACGACCCTTTGCAGCTTCATGGATTCCTTGCTCGAGATCTTCCGAAAGACTGTTCTGAGGGCCGTGTAAATGGTCGGGAGGAGGCCGAGGCCGAGGATCATCCCGAAGGCACTCGCATTATTCGCAGCTGCCGCGAAGGCGCCTACGGAGAGCACCGTCCCGATGATACCAGCCGGAAGGAAGGTCACCACGGCCCCATTCGTCAAGTTGGCAGACCCGCGAATGGTTATGGTCCCGTCCCGAGGGGAGACCGTGACGTACCGCTCACCCGAATCACCCTTGGCCCTCCACTCCAGGGACCCGTGGATCTCGTCCACCTCGCCCTGAGTGCCCATGGTCCGACGAACCAGGGAAAGGATCTCGGGGGTGTCCTTCGGATCCAACTCCCCTTCAACCTTCCGCTCGAAATCCAGGTGGAGGGGGCCTCCAAGAATCCGATTCGGCTTGTTCCCCTCACCAAGGACCACGGCCCGGGCTGCGTCCTCCACCCGGGTCGGGTCGATCCCGACCTCCCCGGCGATGGATATCAACTCCTCCAGGGAAAGCCCTTCTGTCTTAACCAGGGATTTGGAGGAAGTCCTCTCCACGGCCTTCTTGAGGATCTTCCTGACCTCCTCGTCCGTGAACTTTCTTCCCTCAAGGGGAGTCTCCGGCATTCCAAGGCCCTCAAAAAGTGGATGATCAGGTTAGTGCTCGATTTCACCGCCCCGGGGGCTAACCGCGCGTCACCCTATGGGCGTCAGCGTCACGGTACGGAAGTGGACCACCCCTCCCTCCGACTGAAGACCGATCTTGCCAGGTCGTACGAGGCAATCCGTCGCTTCGTTTACCACCATGCCATTCAAAACGACGGTGATGTGGTCGCCGTCTACCGTGATCTCGTAGCGATTCCACTCGCCCGGGGCGTTCTCATTCCCCGCGATCTTGGCCAGGTTCCACCCAATTGAGATCTCGGACAATCGCTCGGGATCCCCGCCGATCTGGAAACCCTGGAATCCGTACATATCCCCGGCGCTCCCACTTCGAAGCTGAGCCTCTACCGAACTCGGCAACATCTCGGGTTCCCCGGCGATCCTCATGAGCACCCCGCTGTTCCCGGGCTCTTCCGGCCAGCGCCACTCCACCACAAGCTTGAAGCTCTCGTACTCGTCCACCGTGGCCAAGTAACCTCTGGGCTCCCCCTTACAAACCAGTATGCCATCCTCGACGCTCCAGACATCCGCCATGGTGGCGTTCTCGTCTTCGAGGAAGTACTCCCAACCTGACAAATCCTCGCCATTGAAGAGTTGAATCTCCTGGGGCACGGAGCTTTCAGCGTCAGCGGCGGCGGCATCTTCGCTTTGGCCCGGGGAACACTGGGCAATCAGTGGGACCGCAACCAACATCAAACAGCCGGCGGTGAGTCGCTTGAGGAAACCATCTCGGGATGTCGATGGTCTTCCCTGATCCTCATGTGTCGTCGAGCTATGGTCTCTAGTCGCTCTGTTCATTCTGGATTCCCTGTATGAGAGTTTTTTCGGTCTTTGAGCATTGCTGCCAAAGTACGGCCCTAAGCCGAGAGCCGCTTCACCCCCACATCTCCCAGGATCCCCAAAGGGCCCCGCCTACGAATCACCTCCAACTCCTCCTCGTCCCGGGCCAAGAATGATCCCGCGAATCCCAGAGCATTCACCGAGATGGATCGGTGTTTTTCTACCGATCGCGGGACATAGAACATCCACTCCCGCGTGACCAGGAGATTATACGGGCCCGGAGGTCTCGAGCCAGACCCACGCCCCACCATCTCGAGGTAGATCTCCACACTGGCCCGCGCGGCCTCGGTAACAGGCGCCGACTCCAGGTGATCCACTCGGGCGACAGAATGTGCGAAGGGAAACCCATCCACTGTTCCGAGGGGGCCATTAGCCGAAGCCTCCGTCAGGAGTTGGGTGATGGGTGTATGCTCGGATCCGCCCCCAAGGGGAAGGGGCACCTGCTGGAGGTGCTTGTGTGGCTGGCTGGCTCCGGCAACCTCCCCTGAGTTGTAGAATGCCAGGCTGTCGAACTCCCGCAGGCACATCCACATCGCCACGAAATCCGCCACCGTGAGGAGGGTTTCCTGATCCTCGAACTCTCGGGTCACAAGAAGAAGATGGTGGTCCATCACGTTGAACTTGTTCAACAAGCACACGTGGCTGTCAAAGACATCGGCCACGAATAGGGCCTCATCATACGGAAGGAACGGATTCGTCCCGGTTTGGCGTTGGGCGATCTTGGCTCGGGCCTTCCGCTCGAGTTGCTGAACCAGGTGCACCTGGAAGCGGACCCCAGCCTCCTCAACGAACTCCATGCGGGTGGGAATCCTTTCGAGGGCGCCTCGTCGGACCGCGGATTCCGTCGTATCGAGGACGGACTGCCAGAGGGAGTTCGCTTTCATCCGATTCCATCGCGTCGGTTGCGGAGAGGGAGAGCCCGGCACACACCCGGGAGGAGGCTGATCCCGGACAGGCATGAGCTGAAGGCGATGGAAGCCTAAGGCTCATTCTGCTGAAGAGGCAAGCAGTGCTTGGCAGGTATGGGGCAACCAAGCCACTTTCCCAGGGAAGCCCCTGGACACTCAACGGCCCGGTACGCCCGAGGGTCATCCCCAAAAGACCAAAACCCTCCCCGACCAGGGATGACGGACCATGAAAA
Organism: Gemmatimonadota bacterium; assembly: GCA_013043565.1. Lineage (GTDB taxonomy): Bacteria > Gemmatimonadota > Gemmatimonadetes > Longimicrobiales > Gaopeijiaceae > JABDNZ01. Next base: position 42,675 of record JABDNZ010000169.1, read on the forward strand.
AACTACTGACGCTGGCGCTCCTCCTCCTTCCCGTGACCGTCTCGGCCCAACAGCAGGGGGTCATCCTCTTCGACCGCCAGGTCCAGTACGGGTTCGAGGTGCCGGAGGATCTGAAGAACAGGCCGCAGTTGAAGGAGATGCTGGATGCCATGCCGCCGGCTCATTTCGCCTCCCTGCTTCTCCTCTTCGACGAGTCGGCCTCTCTCCTGACTCCCGTTCCCGAGCCTGAACCGGAGGTCGCCGTCAGCGATGCCCCGAGGGCAGCGGGACTTGTCATGAGGTTGAAGATGGGATCTTCCTCCCGGAGTGATCAGGAGGAGTTTTTGGATACCTACGTCCGCTACGAAGACGGGATGATTGCTGAAACCCGGGACTTCATGACCAGGCAGTTCCTTCTGACCGGTACCCGACCCGCCTATCAATGGAAGCTCACGGGTGAGCAGAGCGAGTTCCTGGGCTACGCGGTTCAAAAGGCTACGGCGGTACAGGACAGCTCGATGATCGAGGCCTGGTTTACGCCGGAGATTCCGGTCCCGGCTGGGCCTGGGCCTTATGGAGGACTCCCCGGAATGATCCTCTCCGTGTCCGTGAATGACGGACAGACGCTTTATTCGGCCACCGAGGTGAAGCTGGAAACCGTGGATGCTTCTGCCATCAAGGCGCCGGTGGACGGTGATCAGGTCTCACACGAGGAATACGAAAAGATCGTGGCCGAGAAGCTGGAGGAGATCAAAATGCGGCAGCGGCGTCGGGGTGGAGGAGATCGCGGGGGACTCGGGTAGATGGGAGGTCCTCTCCCTCACTCTTGCCTTCGTCGGCTTCTCACGTGTGCTTTGATGGCATTCTCAGGCCTCGCGGCCCAGCCGGCCGAAGCCCAAACAGGTCCCTTCGACGTCAGGGGCGTGGTAACCGATCCCGAGGGGAACGGCCTTCAGGGAGCCATGGTGGTGGCCTTGGCCCTTCCCGATTCCGTCCTCACGAAGTATGCCCTCTCAGGAGGTGACGGAGGCTTCACGCTCAGCCGGGTCCCAGTGGGGGAGTACCTCCTCCAGGTGACCTTCATCGGGTACAGCCTCTTCCGGGAGGGCCTCTCCGTCACCAATGCCGACGTGGACGCTGGGACGCTGAACCTGAGCCTGGCGCCGGTAGGCATGGACACGCTGTTTGTAAGCCCGGAACACATCCCCTTCGTGAACCGGCGCGACACCCTGGACTATAACGTCCTGGCTTTCCCCACCCGACCCAATGCCACGGTCGAAGACCTCCTCAAAAGGCTGCCGGGCATCGAGGTCGACCCCGATGGGTCCATCAAGGCCCAGGGCGAGGATGTCCAGAAGGTCCTGGTGGAGGGGAAGGAGTTCTTCGGGAGTGATCCCACCATCGCCACCCGGAATCTCCCCGCTCAGGCCGTGGATCGGGTCCAGGTCTATGACAAGCAGTCCGACATGGCCGAATTCACGGGCATTCCCGACGGAGAAGAGGAGAGGGTCATAGACCTGGCTCTCAACGACGAAGCCCGAGATGGTCATTTCGGCAGGCTGGCGGGAGGGCTGGGAGCGGACGGCCACAGCTACGGTGTCGCGGACGCCGAGTACGAACCGGAGGTCCGCCACAATGAAACCCTGAGCCTCAATCGGTTCACGCCCACCACCCAGCTCGCTGCCGTGGGGAACATCAACAACACGAACCAGGCTGGGTTTGCCGGTGCGGACCTCAAACTTTTCCAGGGTGGAGGGGTCGCCGCCAGGGGAGACGGAGGGGGGCCAGTGGGAGGGAACCGGCAGGGGTTCACTGAATCCCTGGCGGTGGGGGTGAATGCCAGTCGCGACTTCGGAGCAGAAAACTGGATCAGGAGCAGCTATTTCCTAAGCAGCCTGGACAACCTCAGGAACAGCACGGTCCAACAGCAGCAGCTTCTGGGCAACCAGGTCTCCTCTCTGTCGGACCAGGTAACCAATCAGACCACCGACAATCTCGCCCACAGGCTGGACCTGAACGCCCAGTACACTTTTTCGGAAGGGCACGACATGAGGTTCAGGGGTGGCCTCACGTCCAACTCATCGACCATCGAGAACGCATCTGTTCAGAATACTCAGGACGTGGACGGAAACATCTTGAACCAGGCGGAGATCACCAACGCAACGGAGGGAAACAGCCTGGAGGGGAATGGCCGCCTGACCTGGCGAAAGAAGCTGGATGAGAGTGGTCGAACCCTCGTAGCAGAGGGTTGGGGGAATCTCAGCCGGCCCGATGTGACCAGCGAGCTCATGTCCAACACGGGAACGCTGGACAAATCGGGCGATTTCAGGTACCAAGAGGTCGTCCAGAAACAGACCCGGGACGGCCAACGATTCGGACAGGGCCAACGCCTCTCACTCACCCAACCCTTTGGCACCGGATACAACCTGGAGCTCTTCGGTCAGCGAAGGGCCGTGGACGAAGACGAAAACAAGGAAGTGAATGATATCCGGGAGACTGGGCCGGTTTTCAACGACCTTCTGAGCTCAGAATTCGAACGGACCTACACCTATTACCAGGGTGGCCTGCGGTTCAACCGTAACAAACCCGATTCCTGGCTGGTTCTCGGGCTCCAGGTCCAGAAATCGAACCTGGACGGAAAGATCCTGGATCGGGACGAACAGATCGAGAACGGGTATACCCACGTCCTCCCTTCTCTGAATTACCGATACCAGTTCAAGCCAGGAACCAACCTGAACTTCAATTATCGGGCTACGACCAGGGAGCCCACGCTAACCGAGCTCCAGCCATTCACCGACAACTCGAACCCCCTCAGCATCTATGTGGGGAATCCCGACCTTACCCCGGAATACACACATTCCCTGAGAGGGGAGTACCGGTATTTCGACATGTTCAGCTTCGTGAACCTGTTCACGTACTTCAACGTGTCGTATACAACCGACGATATCGTCCCCTCACGGATCGTTGACGAATCAGGCCTCCAGGAACTCAGCCCCATCAACTCCGGGAAGTCCTGGACGGCGACCTCGGGCGTGAACTTCGGCCGGCCCATCCGGACGATCGGCGCTCGGACCCAGCTCGACTACAGTATCACCTACTCGAAAGGGTCGGAGTTCATCAACCAGGCCGAGAACGAGAGCCGGATCCTGGGCCATCGCGTGAACCTGAGCCTGGAAAACCGGGACAAGGAGCTCTTCGATATTCGGGCGGGGACGAGGTTCAACCTCAACGATGTCGAGTACTCTCTGAACGAGGAGCTTAACCAGGATTACGTCACCAGTGTCTACTACGCCAGTGGGAGCTGGTATCTGGGAGAGTTCTGGACCTTCACCTCCACGCTCAACTGGCAACGATTCGATGAGGACGTTTTCGGGCCGGGGCAGAACGTGGCTCTGCTTAACGCCTCCATCTCCCGGCTGGTCATGGACGAGCGGGTCGAGGTCGAGCTCATCGGGTTCGACCTATTGAACCAGAATCAAAGCGTGGCCTTCAACTCCACGGCCAGCTTCATCCAGGAAACCCGGGTGGAGTCCCTGGGGCGTTACGTGATGCTGAGGTTCAACTACAAGCTGGGTTTGTCGGCGGGCTTGCCCGCGGGCCGAAAAGCCTCGCCTAGAAAATGAAGACGTCCTCGATCACATGCACCACGCCGTTGGAGGCATCCACGGTAGCCAGGATCTTCGATCCATTCACGTAGGTGCCGTCTTCGCGGACCTCAACGTCGACGTAGTGTCCGGTGGCCATGTACAGCTGGCTGCCATCCTTGAGCAGATCCCCAGCATAGGTGCCGGGTGAGGCATGTCCCGTGATGATGCTCCGCAGAGAAGACTTGTTCTCTGGCTTCAGGAGGTCTTCAACCGTGCCCGGAGGTAGTTTTTCGAACGCGGCGTTGTTGGGGGCAAAAACCGTCAGCGGACCGGGGTTCACCAGCACGTCTTCCAGCTCGGCGGCCTGAACGGCGGCGACCAGGGTGCTGTGGTCGTCGGATCCGATGGCAATCTGAAGGATGTTTGCATCGCTGACGTCATCCTTCACTCCTGATTGTCCATGATTCGAAGCGAAGACGTCGGCTTCATCAGCGGCAGCCCTGGTTTCCGAGTCACATGAAGCCAGCGCGAACACGGCCAGAAGCACGATCCCGGAATACCGGAGACCGGTCATGGGGCACCTCCTTTTGGATGGGTGTATACGCTGATGTTAACTCAAATACCAAGTTGCGCAAAAGTTTTGTGGAGAAAAGTTTCCGGCGCTTGCCAAACCCCGGCGGTGAAATCGGCGGCTCAGTTCTTCTTTTTCGGCTTTGGAGCCGGCAACTCGGCGGCCGTAATCCTCACAAGCTCACTCAACCATTCCGCATCCTCGATCTTGTCTTCGATCAAGAAGCTGGGCTTCGCCCCCGGGTAGGCCGGCGCCTCGATCGGATCCTGGATGAAAGCACGTCCAGCGTCCGTCGGCTTGATGAACAACCGGTTGTCGCAGATCACACCGAAAAACTTCCCGTTGGAGTAGAGGCCGTACTCCCCGAACATCTTCCTCTGGGACCCGCCCAAGTCCGCGTGAGGTTGGTCGAGGACGTACTCAACAATACTCGGATCAGAAGCCATTTCGGACCATCTCCTTCCAAAAAAGCTATGCTTGCCACCTGTTCTTCATCCCGCCCAAGTCCGCGGGTGGTCAGTACAACAACACCTTCATCGGAAGGGGCATCGGACTCATAAGCTTGAAGATCGGGACGAGAGGCTGACTTCCTCCCTGCCCCCCCACCCGCGGAAGGATGGCGTCCATGGCGTTCCAACGAACCACACTGTCGTTCGTCTCAGGCTCCAGGAGATGGGCGGCCACTCGCCCCATGACCTGTCCCGTCCGGATGATTAACGCTCCTTTGGGGAACATGCGCGCCTGAGTCACCGGTTCATCTGCCAGTTCAACCGTCACTGCGGCTGGGTGATCGTACTCGGCGTTGTGTTCGATTCCCTCCAGGACGTAGGCCTCAACCTCAATCTCCATGTCTTCCTGCAAGACTTCGATGAGAACATTCTGGTTCTTGAGCATATCCAGGGCATTGATGGCCCTGGGCTCGAGAATATAGGCATACGGTCGCTTCCGTTCCTTCAGGACCACCGATTTTTTCAGGAGCTTCCCGGTCACGGGAACGAGGGTGGGATTGTCCCGGGGCCCAGATGCGAAGTCATACTCCACCTCCCAATCCTCCAGTCCGTATTCCACTTGAACCGGTATCATTCCTTCGGCGTTCTGGCCCATGCGGACGGTCTCGAACCGCGAACCGTTCACCACTTCGAAAAGCCGATCCTCGTTCTCTACAGCGTATTGAAGGACGGCCTTGAAGGAGACCAGGCCCGTGAGGGCGCCGGTTTGGCGATCCTGCCTGGGCGATTCGAAGAGGATACCCACGTTGTTGATAAAGGCGGCGTAGTTTCTGCTGATGCGTGGATCGAACCCACCACCTGTCCAGACCGTGCTGTCCTGCCTGGTGGCGCCGGAGTACCAGAAGGAGCGGTATCCGGCTTCTTCGTTCTTCTGGTCGACAAAGGGGAAGATCTCGAAGTCGCACAGATCGGTGATTCTCGGATCGGGCGTGGCGTGGCTGTTGGCTTGATAGGTGATGTTGTAGGGGAAGGAACCTCCGTTGTGGCCATCCACCGAGATATGGGGCCGCCACCGGTGCAGGAGGTTCTGGACCAGGTTCTTCGTCTCGGGGGTCTCCAGCTTCATATAGTCCCGGTTCAGATCCACCCCGCGGGCGTTACCTCGCGTGGATCTCTCGAATCCGTCCAGATTCACCGAAGGAGCCACCAGAACCACGAGATCGTCCAGCAGTTTGTTGGCTTCCGTTCCTGGGGTAGCCAACTCCCTGATCAACAAAAGACTCGATTCCCTCAGCGTTTTTTCGCCCCCGTGGACGTTGCAGTAAATGAGTACGATGGG
>JABDNZ010000170.1 GCA_013043565.1 Gemmatimonadota bacterium
GCCATCGGTCCCCAGTTCCCCCATCACCGACGTGGCCACTGCACGCACCGACCTGCCCGGGGCGCCCGCGGTACACCGGCGCCCAATGAAAGAGTCTGTGAGGAGTAGATGGATTACGAATTCATCCTCTAATCGACCTCGTAGTCGCCATTATCAGAACACATGCGGCAAGACCTGGAACACATGTCGCAGATGTAACCAAGATCCTCCCGTTCGACCGGGGGCCTCTCCGGAATGACCAAGTGAATGCTCTCCGGCGAGTTCTCGTGGACTATGATGTCGAAGTCATCTGGGATCCCGAAGCCTTCCTCACCGAAGGCCCGGCGAACCTCTTCGGCGGAGCCCAGGAGGCCGGCCCTAAACTCCGGCACGCGCCAGGCTTTGGCCACGATCCTGGCCCAAGCCAGCCGCAGCTCCCTTTTTTCCTGATGATCCATGATGTTTCTCCCTTTCAATGCTCAACGGACGCCGTAATCAGAAAAAGACAGGAATCTCATTTAGTTCCGCTTCGGTTCTCTCCTGGGGCAACCAGCCTAGGCTGACCGGAATTCCGTAGAGACGGCCAGGAGCAAACCGAGCCCAGAAGTGACGGAGTCCCGGAATGATGACCTTTACGACGGGGACTCCTAGGTCTGGCCGGGTTTGATCCAACACCAACAGCTCCATCCCCCGATCTTCCACCAGTTGCTTACCCGCCAGCAGGTCTTCTTTCAGGTCCTCATGATCGACGTGACGGTAGTCATGGAAAGTTCGCGGAGTCCCGGATCCCGGGACCAGGTAAGTATGCTCGGAGATTGTCGCGTCCCGTAACCACTCCTTCAGGTCACGTTTAAGGGGCCGGTCTTGATCCTCAGCCGATTTCGTCACCCCAAGCATCTGATTCATCTCCGTCACAGCCCGAAGAACCCCGATCCTTGGGTCAAGATGGGCTCCGAATCCGAGAAGAATGGCCTCGGAGTCCCTCCCACTCACTCTCCGTGATACTGCAGCGAATGAAGGGATCCCGAAGTCCGATGTGATGTCCAGGACCCAGAATTCCCTTCCGAGCGACTGGTAGAACACCGCGAGTTCGCCCAGGTAGGCATCCCCGAAGCTCGCCAGATCAATCTGTGGCCTGATGACCCGATTATACCACCAGAGGGCAACACTGTCACGCTCGATGAGTTCGAGGAAACCCTGTAAAATTGCTTCTTCGCGCGTATTACCTGCTGCGCATCCATTCGAGTCCGCCCAACAGAATTGCTGCGGCCTAGGGCTGGGGTAACCGTAGTAGAGGTACATCGTGGGAAGATGTCTGGGCCGCTCTTCGGTCAGGGACCAAGCCGGCGTCCATTCGATTTGCGCGGTGGGATCAAAAGGCAGCGGGACGGATCGCATACCTGGTTTTTGGTCCTCGCTAGTCCTACCGGCATACTGCGCCTCACTGAACAGCATACAGTCGTTCGGGTGGATCCCGTCCTCACCGAGGTCCAGAAGAGATGCTCTGATTCGAGGCTCATCGCCCTGGAATTCGCCCGAGAATCGTTCGACTGCCTCGCCAAGGACGCTGGCCATGGCTTGTTCATCACTGACGCCCTTCCCACTGCTCCGACTGCCTAGGTGAGCCTGGAATTCCTCGATCCGACCGGACCGGTGGACAGTGCCCTGCCGAGCGACATAAACCCTCACGAGATCCTCTGGATCGACGCTCAACTTCTCCACGGCGCTGACGACCCCAGTGATCGGGCCAACCAGGTTCCCAAGTCTCTGGATCGTTGCCTGAGGCTTGACCGTACGGTGCCCACCGTCATTGGTGAATCGCTTTTTCTGCGACTTCAACTCCAGGCCGCCGGAGATAAGCCTCCGATAGGAATCAGGGTCCCCGCAGGCCGGGCATTGTGGCCTGCGCAAAAGTGGGTGGGACTCCCACTTCGACTCGACAATGTCCAACGTCGAGAGAACGCCGGACAGCCCATCGTCCCGGGCCGCGCCCACCCAGGCGGCGAGTTTGGAAACCAGGACCCCGGTTCCCAACGCGGTAGTTGAAGGCAGAGTAGCCTGGAC
>JABDNZ010000171.1 GCA_013043565.1 Gemmatimonadota bacterium
CCTACCGCTCCGTGATATCCAGCGAGGGGGACAAACGTTGAAAATCGCCGTGCTGATGGGGGGAATCTCCGGGGAACGGGAGGTCTCCTTGGCGTCGGGTGCCCAGGTAGCCCGGGCTCTGCGGGAGTCGGGTCACGAGGTGGTCGCGGTGGACACCGGACACGGGGTCCTGACCCCGACCCAGGAGCGAGCGATCCTGGACTCCGGGATCAGGGATCCGCACCCGCCGGAGGAAGAGCAGGACCTCCTTCGTACCGGTGACCTCGGGGCCATCACGAGCCACCCCCTCTTCGAGGGAACGGAGGTCGTGTTTGTGGCACTCCACGGCGGCCGGGGGGAGGACGGGACCGTCCAGGCTCTCCTGCACATGTCAGGCATTCCTTTTGTCGGGAGTGATCGGGTGGGATGTGCTTTGGCGATGGATAAAGACCTGTCCAAGCGACTCTTCAGAGACGCCGTTATTCCCACACCTGCTTGGATCTCTGTGAACGGCAGGGAGGAGGGAGAAGCTCGGCTGGGGGAAATCTCGAGAGTTCTTCGCCTCCCGGTCATCGTCAAGCCGCCCTCGGGTGGCTCCACCCTAGGTCTCTCCCTGGCCCATGATGAAGAGGAACTCGGCCCGGCCCTGGAGCTCGCACTCGAGTACGAAGACCGGGTCCTTTTTGAAGCCTACGTGCCGGGTCGGGAGCTGACGGTAGGAATCCTGGGCGACCAAACCCTGCCCGTGGGAGAAATCATCCCGGAACACGAACTCTTCGATTACGAGTGTAAGTATCGGGATGGGATGGCCCAGGAGATCTTCCCTGCGGATCTCCCCGTGGAAATCGCCGAGAGGCTTCAGGCCCATGCCTTGGCCGCGCACCGGGCCCTGAGGTTGAGAGACTTCTCCCGGGTGGACTTCATTCTCGGAGAGGATGGGACTCCTTGGTGCCTGGAAGCGAATGCACTCCCGGGCCTGACTGGGAACTCTCTCCTTCCGAAGGGCGCTCGGGCGGCCGGCATTTCCTTTCCGGACCTCTGTGAGTCCCTGGCGAACATGGCCCTCGCCAGGGGGCAAGTGTAGGAAAGCGGGTTCCGTCGTGGGCCCGGCGGGCCCCCGGAACCCTTGGGGCTGCGAAGGGGTTTGATCGGAAGACGCTCAGTTTGCGTAGATTTGACGTGGGGGCTCTTCCGGGGTCCCGTCTCTTTCTGATCAACAAGGGTAGACGAAGCGGATGTACTCGGGATCCTCCCAGGCCTCTTTCAGCTATAACCTGACCCCTTGGGTCAAGCGCCTCCTTATCGCCAACGTAGCCGTGTTCCTGGTCACGATGGTGGACTTGAGGTTCTTCTTCGAGTGGTTCGCTTTTTCCCCATCGACGGTCCTGACCCGGCCCTGGGGTGTGGTCACCTACATGTTCCTCCACGGTGGCTTGATGCACCTCTTTGTGAACATGCTGGTGCTGTTCTTCTTTGGGCCTCCGTTGGAAGCTCGCTGGGGTTCGACCGACTTCCTCAGATTCTATCTCATCTGCGGACTGGGAGGTGTCGCCCTCAGCTTTGTTTTTGCTCCCTCGGCCTCCATCGTGGGTGCTTCTGCGGCCATCTACGGGCTGATGCTGGCCTTTGCTCTGACATGGCCGGAAGCTCCCATCTACATCTGGGGGATTTTCCCGGTGAAGGCAAAGTGGCTGGTAGGCTTTCTCTTTGTCGTGAGTCTCATGAGCGCTTTCGGGAGTAGCGGTGACAACATTGCGCACTTCGCCCACCTGGGTGGGATCGTCACCGGCTTCTTCTACCTCAGGAGTAACTGGAGGCCCGGTGGAGCGTCTAGCGCGAAGCGGCCCGGGGGAGTCAGGGTCCGCCGCATGGCCATCGTTCCGCGGGAGGATTCGTCAGGAAAAACGGCTACCGAGCAGGCCCCCCCGGAAAGCTGGTCCACCAAGGACGAGGCCATGCTCGACGAGGTCGATCGGATCCTGGACAAGATCTCCGCACAAGGCATGACCTCTCTCACCAGCAAGGAGAGAGAGACGTTGGATCATGTCTCCAAGAAACACCGGTCGAACTGATGGAGGCGGGAGCCTTCGATCCCTTTCCCTCCCGAGCCCCCATGTGCCCTCGTAAAGCGCCCCGGGACTTCCTCCCCTTGGCCACCTTCGATATGCTCTCAGATACCGGCTGCAAATCCGCGGTCCCAGGGACAGCCTCTTACTCTTCACGGAATCGGAAAATGGTTTCGCTTACTTTCTTACGACGTGCATCGACGCCTTTTGTACTTCTATCGACTTTTTCCCTCCTCCTTTCCGCCTGCGCTTCAGGGCCTTCCCCCATGCCTGCCCCGGTCCCGATAGAGGCCGACCCGGAACCGGTGGCGGAGGCGGCGATGGCGGCGGAGCCGGACGAAGCAGCAATCAGTGAGGTGGCGGACCCCGCTTTGGACACGGTCCAGGCCGGGATCTTCGACAACGGGAAGATGTGGACGTTCGAGTATCCCCCCCTGGACTACCTACGCACGACGTATGGTTTTTCAGCGGATGAAGAGTGGTTCAGGAGGGCCCACCTCTCGGCATTGAGGATCCCCAGCTGTTCGGCTTCTTTCGTGTCGGCAAGCGGGCTCGTCATGACGAATCATCACTGCGCCCGGGGAAGCATAGAGCAGGTGAGCCGCGAAGGTGAGGACCTGGTGGCCGATGGATTCTACGCGGCAACCCTTGAGGATGAGCGGCCCATCGAGGACTACTATGCCGATCAGCTCATCGAGATCCGGGATGTGACGGACCGAGTCTATGCCGGCCTCGAGGGGGTCACCGGGACCCAGGAACGGGCGGATCGGCGACAGGAGGTCACGGACGAGATCGTTGCCGAGATCACCGAAGAGTTCGGCGGGGAGGATGCCGGCTTCAACGTGGAGATGGTCGAGCTTTATGCCGGCGGCCGGTATTCGGTCTACATCTTCAGGCGGTATACCGATCTCCGCCTGGTGATCTCGCCCGAACTCCAGGTGGCCTATTTCGGTGGGGATTACGACAACTTCACCTACCCGCGGTACGACCTGGATATGACGTTCTACCGGGTGTACGACGACAACGGTGAGCCTCTCCAGACGGAGTTCTACTTCCCATTCAGTGAAGAGGGTGTCTCCGAGGGTGACCTGGTCTTCGTCATCGGGAACCCTGGATCCACCTCCCGTCTTCAAACCGTGGCCGAGCTGGAATACCGCCGTGACGTGAGCGACCAATCCGTGGTGGACCTTCTGAAAACTCGGCTAGTGGCCCTCCATGAATACGCCGAGAGCCACCCGGAAGAGGCCAGGGAGATGGACCTTCGAAACACCATCTTCGGCTTCGAGAACTCCCTCAAAGCCTACACGGGTATCGTGGGAGGGCTTCACGATCCGGTGAAGATCGCCAAGCGAAAAGACCACGAGAGGCGTTTTCAAGCCGCCATCGACGCGGATCCGGACCTGCAGGCCGAGTACGGTGACCTGATTCCCCGAATGGCCGAACTCCAGGCTCAGAAGAGAGAGCACGACGCGGCACTCTCATCGTTCCTGGCGGTGGGTCACCCTCAGCTCGGGTCGTCCACCATGGCCCGGGCCTTCGCGGCCTTCCAGTACCTGAGCGCTCAGAGCCAGGGAGCGCCCCCGGAGATGGTGGACGAACTGAAGGATGCCATCGTGGCTACCCCGGACCAACCCCGGGAGATCAACGAGGCGCAGTTGGCACAGCGGTTCCATGACTTCATACGGAATTATGGCCCGGACCACCCGTTCGTGCAGGGCATACTGGAGGGTCGGACTCCGGAGGGCATGGCGGCGGTGATCATGGATGGCTCCATGTTGGCCGATTCAGCCACGGCCGTGGCGGCCCTGAATACCGGCGGGCTTTCCATGGATGATCCCGCGGTTCGTATCGTCCTCCCCATCGCCCAGGCTCTGGGGCCGGCTCAGCAGGTCCAAGCCATGGTCACTCCCGAGGAAACCGAGATCTCGAGCGCCCTGGGGAGAGCCCTGTTCGAGGTTTATGGGACCTCGGTTCCCCCTGACGCCACCTTCTCACTTCGGATCGCCGATGGGGTCGTCCAGGACTACGAGTACAACGGTACGGTCGCCCCCGTCTACACGACCTACTACGGGATGTATGACCACTACTACTCCTATGGGGCTGGAAGTGACTGGGACCTGCCCGAGCTCTGGCTCTCTCCCCCGGAGTCCTTCGATCTCTCAACGCCGCTGAACTTTGTGTCCACCGCGGACATCATTGGCGGGAATTCCGGCTCTCCGGTCATCGACCAGAACCTTCAGGTTGTCGGATTGATCTTCGACGGGAACATCGAAAGCTTGCCGGGCGACTACATCTACCTGCCTGTCGAGAACAGGGCGGTTGCAGTGGATGCTCGGGGAATGCTGGAGGCTCTTGAAGAGATCTACCAGGCCGACCGCATCTTCCAGGAATTGGTCAGCGGAGTCCTCGTTGGCGGCAATTGAGGAGGCCGGGTCGGGGGTCTGACCGCCGGTCTGGCGGGATGGCCGGACCCTACGCTCCGACCAAGAAAGCCAAGGTACGGCGCAAGGGGTGCAGCCCTTAGGGGTTAGCACCCCTTGCTGCATCCTTGACCCTTTCCCCCCCCCTCTCTAGAATCCGGTCCCGTTTTGGTAATTGGATCGTGATCCCGTTCAGGAGGCAGTATGGCGGCGTCGGGAAAAGTATATAGAACTGAACAGATCCGGAACGTGGCTGTTTTGGGCCATGGCGGATCCGGAAAGACCACTCTGGTGGACGCTCTTTGTTTCTCTGCAGGCTCATCCCGCCGGAAGGGGAATGTGGAGGAGGGGCACTCCCTGACCATGACGACTCCGGAGGAGTTGGACCACGGAATCTCCATGCAGGTCACCCCGGCGTTCGCCGAGTTCCAAGGGACAAAGATCAACCTACTCGACACACCTGGATTCTTGGACTTCACGGGCGACGCCATGGCTGCGGTTCGGGTGGCCGATGCGGCGGTCATCACCGTGGGCTCTACGGCGGGCGTCGAGGTCGGTACGGAAGTTGTCTGGCAGTACTGTGAAGACAGAAGGCTGCCCAGGATGTTTTTTGTTTCGATGATGGACAAGGACCACGCCGATTTCGACAAAGTGGTCCAGGAGGTCAAGGAGCGCTTGGCCCCGAACGTACTTCCGGTGGAAGTGCCGATCGGACAGGGTGATGACTTCAGAGGCATCATCAATCTCTTCAGCGAGCGGGCCCATCTCTTCAAAGCCGGCACCACCTCCGGAGAATACGAGGAAGCGGACATCCCGGAGGAGCTGAAGACCAAGTTCGAGGAGATGGAAACCGAGTTCATCGAGACGGTCGCCACCACCGACGAGGATCTCCTGGAACGGTATCTGGAGGGAGAGAAGATCTCCAGAGCCGAGGCCATCGAGGCCATGCATCGGGGTATGGCAAAGGGAGAGGTCATTCCTCTCTTCTGCGGATCAGCGAAGAAGAGTTACGGAATGAAAGCTCTTTTGGCCAAACTGGTGGAGCTGTGCCCCCATCCCGGCGAAATGGCGGGGGAGGTTGCGACCCGCCCCGGCTTGGATCAGGAGGTCACGCTCGTCGCGGAGGACTCCGGCCCGGCCGCCGCCCTGATTTTCAAGACCGCCACGGAGCCCCATGTGGGTGAGCTGTCGTTCTTCAAGGTCCTCAGCGGTGTCGTAGAAAACGGGATGGAGTTGAAGAACGGTGCCAGGAATGTGACAGAGAAGCTGAACCACCTCAGCATCCCCCTCGGCAAGGAGCGTCTGGAAATCCCCCGCCTCCATGCCGGCGACATCGGCGTCGTGGCGAAGCTGAAGGACTCTCATACCAACGACACCCTTTCGATTCCGTCCAGGCCCATGGTGGTCGAGGGGATCCAGTTTCCCAAGCCCGACATTTCGGTGGCGATCCATGGAGTAAGCCGGGCCGACGACGACAAACTGGGAGAGGTCCTCTCCAAGATTCACGAAGAGGAGCCAACGTTCAGGCACGAGTTCAATGCGGAGCTGGGCCAGACAATCTGTCGGGGACTGGGGGAGTTGCATCTGAACGTCCAGTTCGAGCGTATGAAGCGGAAGTACGGGGTGTCGGTGGAGACCGAAGCTCCCAAGATCGCATATCGGGAAACCATCATGAGGACCGCCGAAGGCCAGGGGCGCCACAAGAAACAGTCCGGGGGTCGAGGGCAGTTCGGGGATTGTCATATACGCCTCAAGCCCAAGCCCCGTGGTGGCGGGTACGAGTTCATCAACTCCATCAAGGGCGGGGTGATTCCCACGAAGTACGTTCCTTCGGTGGACAAGGGAATCAAGGAGGCTTCTCAGAAGGGGGTCATGGCGGGCTTCCCGGTGGTGGACTTCAGCGCCGAGTGTTTCGACGGCTCGTACCACTCGGTCGACTCCTCGGACATAGCTTTCAAATTGGCGGGCTCGGTGGCTTTCCGGACCGTGGCCAAACAGGCCGGCCCGGCGATTTTGGAACCCATCATCGAGGTTTCCGTGACGACCCCCGACGAGTACATGGGCGACATCACGGGCGACGTTACCTCCCGGCGCGGGAAGATTATGGGGATGGATTCCGAGGGCGGCCGTACCACCATCAAGGCCAGAGTCCCGGAAGCCGAGCTATACAAGTACGCGGCTGCCCTGCGCTCCATGACCCAAGGCCGGGCTCACCATTCACGGGAATTCGTGGGGTACGAGCCGGTCCCGGCCGATCAGGCGAAGATCATCATCGCCGAGACGAAGAAGGAAGACGACTAGGGCCCTCCTGAGGGATCGACTGTCGAGCTGGGTCGACAGTACCGGACCGCCGCCGGGTTCCCTCCTGGCGGCGGTCTTTCGTATGATAGGACCATCGGAGCAAGAACCAGTAGTGGGCCACCGGTAGCTGGACCGGGATTGGCGTAACCGACGGAGGTCAGTGTGTCCGGACACAGTAAGTGGGCAACGATCAAACGGAAGAAGGCGGCTACCGACGCTCGTCGGGGCCAGGTCTTCACCAAACTCATCCGGGAGATCACGGTGGCAGCCCGGGAGGGTGGGGGGGATCCCAACTTCAATCCCCGCCTTCGACTGGCTCTGGACACGGCAAAAACGGCCAACATGCCTGCGGACAACATGGAGCGGGCTATCAAGAAGGGCACAGGTGAGCTGGAGGGTGTCGCCTACGAGGAGGTAACCTACGAGGGATACGGTCCCGGCGGAGTGGCACTCTACATCGAGACCCTCACGGACAACGCCAAACGAACGGTGGCCGACGTTCGGCATATCCTGGACAAGCACGACGGAAACCTCGGTACAAACGGGTCTGTGGCCTGGCAGTTCGACCGCAAGGGGCAGATCTATGTGGATGCGAGCCGGTATCACGAGGACGCCGTTTTCGAAGCCGCCATCGAAGCGGGAGCGGAGGATGTGATCCAGGAGGGGGATGAGTTCATCGTGACGACCGACATGTCCTCTTTCCAGGAAGTGAAAGACGGGATGAAAGAGGGCGGCGTCGAGTCCACCCAGGCGGAGCTAACCTTCGTCGCAAAGAACGAGGTTTCCGTGGCAGGGAAGGATGCTGTGAAACTCCTCAGGATTCTGGACGCGCTGGAAGAGAACGACGATGTGCAGAAGGTTCATTCCAACGCCGACATCGACGAGGCCGTCCTCGCCGAGGCGACATGATCGTGCAGTCCCCGCAGGCAGCGATCGGCGAGGCTCCGCTCGCCGAGGTGGGATGATGATGGTATCCCAGCGCGACAAACTCGGCGAGGCTCCGCTCGCCGAGGCGGAATGAGGCGTGGAAATCATCCTGGGTATCGATCCGGGCACCGCTGCCACCGGCTACGGTGTGGTTTCCAAGGATGGCGAAGGCCGGATCAAGCTCCTGGAATGTGGGGTGATCCGGACGGCGGCCAGTGAGCCGCTTCCCCATCGGATCCGTGACATCTTCAACGGGATCAGGGAGATCATCGAACGGTTCCACCCCGCCTCGGTGGCGGTCGAGGACGTATTCCAGGGTAAGAACGTCCGGAGCGCCCTGACGCTGGGGCATGCAAGGGGGGCGATTCTCCTGGCTGCGGCCCTGGAGGACCTCCCTATCGCTGAGTACTCGCCGAGGGAGATCAAGAAGGTGGTCGTGGGAACGGGCGGGGCCAGCAAGGACCAGGTGGGTTATATGGTCCAGCGCCACCTTCGGTTAAAAACCCCTCCGGCTCCGGCTGATGCCGCCGACGGTGTGGCGGCGGCCCTCTGCCATTGCTTCGTTTCCAGCAGTCCGATTCCCTGAAACAGCCGGAATGACTTCCCCATTCCGGTGTATCCGCCCTATCTTGCCTCCGAAGAGAACCCAAAGGGTCCTGGCCGGTAGGGTCGGGATCGCCCATTCCGCTTCCCCAACCCCGAGCATCTGGTGATTAGCCGCCTTCGAGGGACTCTGCTGACCCGGGACCTTTCCACCGTGGAGGTCGAGACATCCGGTGGGGTGGTCTATGAGGTTGAAGTCCCCCTGACCGTGGCGGAGAGATTACCCCCGGAAGGGGCCGGGATCGAGCTCAGGACCGTCCAGGTGAATCGGGAAGACTCCGTGGCCCTGTACGGGTTTCTCGATTCCCACGAAAGAGACCTCTTCCGGAGGCTTCTCACTGCGTCGGGGGTGGGGGCGAAGCTGGCGTTGGCCATGCTGTCGGCCTTTTCAGCTCGACGGCTGGCTCAAGCTCTGGCAGAGAAGGATCTGGCCGCCCTCACCCAGGTCAGCGGCGTCGGAAAGAAGAAGGCCGAGAGGCTTGCTCTGGAGCTCTCCGAAAAGGTCCGGGATCTCGCGCTGGCCCCTGACGGCGCCCCTGGAGTGCCACCCGGAGCCGAGGCCGCCGTTTCGGCTCTTATTTCTCTGGGTTACAGTTTCTCCGATGCCGACGCCGCCGTCCGGAGGGTCATCTCCGAAGAGGACGACCTCACCACCGAGGAGCTAATCAAAGCAGCCCTTTCAGGCGATTGATTTTTCCGCCATGACACGACAACACGAGATCACGACACCCGAGGAGCTCCAAGAAGACACCCCTGCCGAGCTTTCTCTACGGCCTCAGCGTCTGGCGGAGTTCATCGGGCAAGAAAAGGTCAAAGAGACCCTCTCCATTGCCATCGAGGCCGCTCGGAAGCGTCGAGAACCCTTGGACCACCTTCTCTTCCATGGTCCGCCAGGCTTGGGAAAGACCACCCTGGCCGCCCTTCTGGCCCGGGAGATGGGCGTCAATATCAAGACCACGTCGGGCCCGGTACTGGAGAAACCCGCCGACCTGGTTGGGATCCTGACCAACCAGAGGGAAGGGGACATCCTCTTCATCGACGAGATCCACCGCCTCCGACCCATCATCGAGGAGTTCCTCTACCCGGCCATGGAAGATTACCGGATCGAGATCCGTCTCTCCGATGGGCCCAAAGCCCAAACCATGACCATGAATATCGAGCGGTTCACCCTGGTGGGAGCCACGACTCGGTTCGGATTGTTGACGGCGCCCATGCGCGCGCGGTTCGGGATCGTACAGCGCCTCAACTTCTACCCCTTCAAGGACCTGGCCGTCATCATCAGGCGAAGCGCTGAAATCCTCGGTGTGGAGGCAACAAAGGATGGGGCGGACGAGCTGGCCCAGCGAGCCCGAGGCACACCCCGGGTGGCGAACCGGCTCCTCAGGCGGGTCAGGGACTACGCCGAGGTCCGGGCGGACGGGGTCATCGACAAGGATGTGGCCCAGGCAGCACTGAGCTTATTGGATGTGGACGAGTATGGGTTGGACGAGATGGACGGACGCATCCTCAAGACCATTATCGAAAAGTTCAGCGGTGGGCCCGTTGGCCTGAATTCCCTTGCGGTAGCTTTGGGAGAGGACGCGTCCACCCTGGAGGAGGTGTACGAGCCCTTCCTTATCCAGGAGGGCTTCCTGATGCGGACGACCAGGGGCCGTGAGGCGACTCCCAGGGCATTCAAACGGTTCGGCTTCGCCCCGCCGGATTCGGACGCCGGCTCCCAGTCGTCTCTCTTCGAGAAGTGAGCAAAAAGCCCAACTCTCCTGCCCCGGGATCCAGGGTTTCGGACTACGAATACGAGCTCGCCCCTGACCGGATAGCCCGGTATCCCGCAGACCGGCGGGACCAATCCCGCCTCCTCGTCCTTAATCGGGACGAGACGCCAATCCAGCACCGTACCTTCTCGGACCTCACCTCTCTCGTTTCGGCGGGGGACGTCCTGGTGGTGAACGAGAGTCGTGTGCTTCCGGTCAGGCTTTTGGGGTCAAAACCCACCGGCGCACCGGCCGAGGTCTTCCTCCTGCGGCCTCTGGGGACCGGCCCCGAGGGAAAAGACTGGGAAGCTCTGGTCCGACCCGGGGGAAAACTCAAACCCGGCCGGACGGTGGTGGTCTCTCCCGAGCTGGAGGTGAAGATCCTGGACTCGGCCCCGGAAGGGGGCCGGATCGTTCGCCTGATGACGGACCTGTCTGCGGAAGAAGCCCTGGAACGATTCGGCCATATGCCTCTCCCGCCCTACATCGATAGGGAGGACGAGAGCATCGATAGGGAGCGGTACCAGACAGTCTATGCAAAGACCCCTGGCTCGGTCGCCGCTCCTACTGCCGGGCTCCACTTCACCGACACGCTTTTGGACGAAATCGCTCTGAGAGGCGTGGAGATCGCCCGCATCAGCCTGGACGTCGGAATCGGCACCTTTCGGCCGGTAGAGGTGCCCGACCCCGCCGATCATCAGATGCACGCCGAGTCCTTCCTTATCCCAGCCGCTGCAGCTGAAGCCGTGAACCGGTGCCGGATTGCGGGCAGAAAGGTCTGGGCGGTGGGAACCACGGTGGTCCGGACCCTCGAGAGCAGCGCCGGACCCGACGGCCGGGTCAGGCCAGGGCCGGGCCAGACTCGCCTTTTCATACGCCCGCCCTACCGCTTTCGCGTGGTCGACCGGCTGATCACGAATTTCCACCTACCGAGGTCCACTCTCCTCATGCTGGTGGCGGCCTTTGGGGGATATCATCCCGTCATGGAGGCTTACCACCTGGCCATCGAAGAGGGCTACCGTTTTTATTCTTATGGCGACGCCATGGTCGTCGTTTGAGATGGGGGTACGTGTGCCGACTGAGGGATTCTCTTTTCACCTCGAGGGGGCGGATGGTTCGGCCCGTGCCGGGACGTTTCAAACCCCCCACGGGCCGGTACCAACCCCAGCTTTCATGCCGGTGGGCACTCAGGGGACCATCAAGACTCTGACCCCCGAGGAAGTGCATTCCCTGGGAGCCACCATGGTGTTGGCCAACACCTACCATCTATTCCTCCGGCCGGGCCACGAGCTGGTCCAGGACCTCGGTGGACTGCACGCCTTTATGCGATGGGACGGACCTATCCTCACCGACTCCGGCGGTTTTCAGGTCTTCTCCTTGGCGAGGATCAACAAGATCCAGGACGACGGAGTTGAGTTTCAGAGCCATATCGACGGCTCCCGACACCTCTTCACGCCGGAGAGGGTCGTGGAGATCCAGAGGACCTTGGGTGCCGACGTCATCATGGCTTTTGACGAATGCCCTCCGGGGGGTGCAGACCGAACGACAGTCGAAGAGGCCAACCGGAGGACCCTCTCCTGGCTGGAGCGGTGTCAGGCCCGGTTCGTCTCCCTGGGAGAGGAGACCGCCGTTCCCGAGCAGGTCCTATTTCCGGTATTGCAGGGGAACGTGTTCGACGACCTGCGCCTGGCCCAGGCCAGAGATGTCCAAGGAATGGGAGACTGGCCGGGGTACGGGGTCGGAGGTTTGAGCGTCGGGGAAGGGAAGCCCGACATGTGGCGGACTCTGGAGGTCTTGGACGACGCTCTGCCCGAGGGGGCTCCCCGGTATCTGATGGGCGTGGGGTATCCCGACGATCTTCTCCGATCGGTGGCTCGGGGTTGTGACCTCTTCGACTGTGTGGCTCCGACCCGGAATGCCCGTCACGGAACCGCCTGGAGCCGGGGGGAAGGGCAGGTCAACCTCAAACATGCCCGATTCAAACGGGACACTTCGCCTGTGGATGAGGCCTGTGATTGTTACACCTGCCAGAGATTCGACCGGGCCTATCTCCGGCACCTGGCCGTAGCGAACGAATGGCTGGGCCATCGGCTGCTGACCATCCACAACCTCCGGTTTTTGACCTCCCTGGCGGCCGAGTCCAGAAGCCGGATTCAGGATGGAACGTTCGGGACCTGGAGCTCAGAATGGTTGGCTAGGTACGACTCAGCCAGGAAAAAGACGCCATCGGAATGAGGCCCGTCTGAACCCTCTGGCCCGGGCCGAGGGTCTTATTAGGTTTATGTGTCCCAATGACTAGCGCGTTCTTACACCAGGAGTGGGCGGTGAGCGAGGCCATGCTGGCGTTCTTGGCAGTCCCCCGTGAAGGGGGCAACAGCTCCACGATTTTCCTCATGCAGATGGTGGCCATCGGGGTCATCTTCTACTTCCTTCTGATTCGTCCTCAGCGGAAGGAACAACAGCGGCATCGATCGATGATCGAGGAGTTGAAAAAAGGGGATGAGGTGATTACGGCGGGGGGGATCATCGGCACGGTGGTTTATGCGGAGGACGATAGGCTCACCATCAAGACCGATGAAAACACCCGGCTGGTCGTCCAACGGGGCCGGATCGCCCAGGTCCTTTCCGACAGGAGCCCCCAGTAGGGGCGTGGGGGAGGTCAGGATCGGCCTATGGCAATTCGGGAGATCAAGATTCTCGGTGACCCGGTTCTCCGGGAGCCCGCGGTCGAGGTCGCGGAGGTGGACGAAGGCGTCCGGGCTCTGGTGGAGGACATGCTGGAGACCATGTACCACGCGGAGGGCATCGGCCTTGCCGCCCCGCAGGTCGGGATATCCAGTAGGGTCATCGTCGTGGACCTCAGGGATTCCGATGAGGAGGACATGGGGCCCCTGGCCCTGATCAACCCCAGGGTTGTGGAGTCTGGAAAAAAGAAGGACAAAGCTCCCGAGGGATGTTTGAGCATTCCGGGCATGGAGGAGATCGTGGAACGCCCGGACACCGTGACCATCGAAGGGCTGGATCCCGATGGAGATCCGGTTTCCATGGAAGTCTCCGGGCTCCTGTCCAGGGCCCTCCAACATGAGATCGACCATCTTGACGGCGTACTTTTCATCGATCGGCTGAGCCCGCTGAAGCGTCGAATGGCCCTGAAGAAGTGGCAGAAGAGCCGAGCAGAGGAGGTGGCGTCCTGAGGGTACTCTTCTGGGGATCGCCGTTGTTCGCCCTGCCCTCCCTCCGAGCCCTGAGCGAGGAAGGGCATGACATCGTCGGTGTAGTGACCCAACCCGATCGCCCCTGGGGCCGAGGCCGGAGGCTGAGGCCGTCCCCCGTGAAGGAGGTGGCCGAGGACGAAGGATTCCCTGTCCTCACGCCGGACCGCCCCAGGGGGCCGGAGTTCCTTCGACGGATCGAAGACCTGGGGCCCGAGATCTCCGTCGTGGTCGCCTACGGCCACATTCTGGTTCCCGAAGTCCTTTCCGTGCCGAGGGACGGATCCATCAACGTCCATGCCTCCCTCCTCCCGGAACTCCGAGGGGCCGCTCCGGTGCACTGGGCCATTCTTCGGGGGCACACCGGAACAGGGATCAGCATCATGCGGATGGTGGAGGCCATGGATGCCGGCCCCGTGATCTTCCAGACACCCGAGAGGATCCGGCCAGACGAAACCTCGACGGAGTTGAGCACACGCCTTTCGGAAGTGGGGGCGGAGGCCCTCATTGAGGCGTTGGCCCTCTTATCGGAAGGCGCGGTCCAGGAGGAAGAGCAGGACCACAACAAAGCCACCTACGCGCCGAAAGTCGATCGAGAGATGGCAAGGGTGGATTGGCACCGGACGGCCGAGGAGTTGGGGTGGCACCTGCGGGGTCTGGACTCCGTCCCCGGGGCCTGGTCGTCCCTGGGAGGGACGGCCGTCAAACTCTTCCAGCCCTCTCCGGAACCGGAGTTCACCCATGGCGCATTACCTGGCACGGTCCTCCGAGCGGGCCCGGAGGAGGGCGTGCTGGTAGCCTGCGGATCGGGAGCCATTCGAATTGGAGAGATCCAGAGTTCAGGAAAAAAGCGGATGTCGTCCAGCGCTTGGCTGTTGGGGCATCCCCTCCCCGAGGGAACACGTTTCGAGTGATTCCTAGGCTACATATCGTAACCGACGATGATACCCTCGGCCGAGAGGGTTTTGTTCGGCAAGGGATGACGATCCTTGAAGCCGGAGGAGAGGACGTCGTCTTCCACCTCAGAGGTCCTCGGACACCAGGGCGGTCCCTCTACTCCCTGGCCCGGAAACTCGCCCCGGTTGCCGAGGAGTGGGGGGCCTTGCTCTTGGCGAACGATCGGGTGGACCTCGCCCTGGCTCTGGCCCTTCCCGGTGCGCACCTGGGACAGCGGTCCATTCCACCCTCTGCCGCAAGACAGATTCTCGGGCCGGACCGGGTCCTGGGTCTTTCGATCCATGGAGCGGAGCAGGCGGGGGAAGTGGAAGGTGGGAACGTGGACTTTCTGTTCGTTGGAACCATCTTCCCTTCCTCATCCCATCCCGGGAGAACACCCGGTGGCGCAGGACTGATTCGGGACATACGGGCTGTAACCGGCCGTCCAATCTTGGCTATCGGGGGTATAACCCCGGAGAGGATTCCCGCCGTTTTGGCTGCGGGTGGGAAGGGAGTGGCGGTGAAGGGAGGGATTTGGGACGCGCCGGATCCGGTCGCGGCTGTGGGGGAGTATCTTTCTGAGTTGGGGAAAGGCCAGGAAAACTAATGGAACAC
>JABDNZ010000179.1 GCA_013043565.1 Gemmatimonadota bacterium
GCTCCGGGGTGGGCCCCGGACCTTCAGGCCGGCCCGAGGATGGACCGCCCCCTATCCCCGGCCTGCAGCTGCCGGTGAGAGCCAATAGCAATGCCGGGACAAGAAACGCGACGAAGGTCCGCACTAATTTGGCCATACCCTGAGCTCCGTTAGGCCGGTGGCTTTGGGGAGAGCGTGCAAAAAGACGACCCTGATCCTTTCTGCCACGATCTGAGAGAAGGTCGCGGAATTCATGGCCCAGGCGGTTGGCGTGGCGGGCACCCGGTAGTCCATCCGGATTTCCACCCATGAGCTTCCGGACCAACGTTCGATTCGATAGTCCGAAGGGGCCGAAACCCCCGCCCCATCGCCGTAGAGGAAGAGCTCGACCCGACCCACGGCCTGGGGTCCGCCGATGTCCACCTCGAGCCAGTCCTCTTCGTTCGGTGAACCATAGGCCGTCCAGCGGTTCCGGGAGTACCGCGTAAAAGAGAACCGGCCATCCACAGCCTGTTCCACCGCATCGGAGGCATAGGTGAAGGAGGTAGACACCCGCGGGTACTCCCGGTCTCCAGGGTTCCAAGCCAGGTTTCTCACCGGGGCCGCGGGGAGGGGAAGGGGGATCTCCCCTGGGCCCCAGGCTTCCAACTCCGTCATTCCGGAGGTGGCGCCGGCTCGGTGGTGGAGCACCACTCGAATGCGGGATGTGGTGACTTCGGGGAAGTCGATCCGATTCGACCGTCGGCCTTCGGGATGTTCCGGGTGCCGGTCCTGGTTGGGAACCACAAGCCAGTCATCCCGTGCTTCGTCCCAGGCCTCGAGTTCAAACTGGCTAGGAGGAAGGGTCGGGATTCCGGGGTCCATCTGTTCTGCAGGGAGGCCGGCACCCCCTTCCTCACCAATGGCTTCCACTCTCGGGCCCCTTTGATGGTCGAGGAAGTAGAGCTCGACGGCCGAAATGACGCGCTCGATCCCGAAGTCCACTTCGAACCAATCGGAGCCGGGCCCCTCTCCTCCGGCCACCCAACGGTTCGGTGGGGAGGGGTGATACCACCGATTTCCGTCATTGGCGTAGAAGGGCGGTGCGGTCGGGTGGCTCGAAGATGCCGAGACGAGGGGGAAATGCCCTCCGTCGTTGTTTACGGCGTAGTTGTTCGGCCGGGGGCCCGAATCCCTGGTGGGAGGAGGCTGTATGGGAATGGTTACCCTGCCCAGTTCCGGCTTCCGGGTCAGCTCCCGGCCGTCCAGGAGGAGGGCGAACCCGGGACCCATGCCGTATCTGGACCCGTCCCGATCCCAGACGATGGTGAGCTCCCGACCGTGGTAGTCCACTCCCTGGAGAGCGAAGTAGTCCCAGGCCTCCGGTACCAGAGGGCTCACTACCAGCGTGTCGCCAGGCTGCGGCCGTATCCCCACCAGGCCGGAGATGATCTGGTCCACGAACCCCGAGTGCAGGTAATGCTCCGAATGGTAGAAGGTGTTGTGGCCGGCCCAGGATCCGGTGAAGGGATCGGCGGCTTCGGCGATGTAGGGGCGGCCGTCCATTCGGTGGCTTTGGGCGTAGGTCTGCAGGAGGCGGTGGTAGTCGTCCCGGCTCACCACATCCTGCTCATACTCGTTCAGGAGATTGGCCAGCGCCGTCAGGGTTTGGGAGGTCGCGTAAGGCCAGGCGTTCCCGCTCCAGACACAACATCGAGGCGACACCAGGAACTGGGGATCGCCCTGCTCGACGCCGGTAGGGCCGTAGGGGGCCCAGAAGTACTCCGGATCCATGAGGAACTGCCATGCCGCTTCGTATCCTGGGTCCGGCAGGTTGAACTGCCAGGGCACGTAACCCAAAAGCTCCCTGCCGTGGGGATCGCCGGCGTGGGGCCCCGACTCGTAGGTCAGGGTCTTGGCCCGGATGCCGTCTTTTTCGTCGAAGGCGAATTGGTGAAAGAAGAACTCCCGCTCAGGGCCCCAGAGCTCCTCCTGGACTCTGGATTTCAGGGCTTCCGCCCGAGCCCGGTAGGCGGCAGCCTTCTCCTCCTCGCCGAAGAGTGCAGCGGTATTGGCCAGGGCCAGGAGGTCGGCGAACAGGTAGGAGTTAAGGGTGGGCCGGTATCCCTCCGCACCACCGAATTCGTCATCGGTCAGCCGGGAGTTGATGTTGGTCTCCATCCCGTCCCAGGCCCCCACCCAGCGGTACATCCGGTGCTCCGGGTCCCAGCGCTCCGCGGTCCACCCTTCCACCTGGGCTTCCATGTGGGGATAGACCGTTCGAAGGAGGGCTTCATCCCGGAGGACCTCGTAGGTCGCCCACATGGCATCGCCGTACCAGTTCGAATAGCTCCGGGGCTCGGCCCCGGGGGTTTCGAACCAGTAGCGAGCGAAATCTTCGATCGTTCGGCGGTCCTTCAGCCAACGGATCTCATAGGCCTGATGACCCAGGGGACAGCTGATGGCGCCGTAGGCACCGGACCAGAACGGCCGATCGATGAACTCCGTGAACGTGTAGCCCGCCTCCGGTGATCCGTAGACCAGATGTTTCGTCAAGACCTCCCACCGGTAGTAGTAGGTCTCGTTCAGCTCCGGATCGGGGGAGTCGAAGAAGGGGATGTTCTCCTGGTACCAGTCCCAGTCCCGATTGTCCCACCAGTCGAAGGACTGTAGTACTGCTTTTTCATCGAGAGGGAGGGGTGGCGCCTGGGGACCGCAGCTGGCCATCGATATGGCCAGGGGGGCGGCGGCCACCAGGAGCTGACGACGGGCCGGTGTTCTCATAACGAGTCGAGTTTAAGCACTTCCGGTTCGGCCTGCCACGATCGGGGACTGCCAAACCAGGAATGTCAACCCGCCCCTCGCCGCCTCGCCCAACTGCCCAGGCGCCCCCGCAGGGCCGTTGGCCTCAGGAACGGAGTTTTGCGATTACCTCCTGGGCTAGCTTCCTGGGCACTCTGGTCCTGGCCGCCAACTCGGCGGGGTCCGTATCCCTTAGTTGGGGGAGGAAGGAGAACTCGGCAGCAATGGTCTCGATCCGTTTGGGTCCGAGCCCCTTGATTCCGCTCTGTTTAAGGGCGCGCTCGACCTGGGCCCGCTCCAGTGCGAGGCCGACTCCATCCTGATCTGAAACGTCCATACCGGAGGCACCCAACTGATGGAGAAAGCCGAGCCATTCATCGTGACTCCAGCCGTGGGGGTGTGTATTTACAAAGGCCATGATCTCCATGGCCAGTTCCTTAGACATCGGCATGGTCTTCCTTCTAAGAATTTGGGTTTTCCCGAGGTCCAGTTCCTCGGCGCAGCAAAGTATATATGAAGGCCGAGTCGAACGGTATGGCCTCGGGCACGGTCCCGAGCCTACCCCCAACTGACCCAGGCCATCGGCCCCGCTGCCTCGGCTGAATGGGAAGGGGCGAGTACATTCTGCGATGTAGATATTCTGGGAACTGTCACCGGCATCGCCCAAGGCTGCGGCGAAGAAGACTGCCGAAAGGAGACTGGTGTGAACCGCGACTCGATCTTGATCCGTGGCGGTACGGTGGTGGTTGGCGACGACGTCATGAAGGCCTCTGTGCTGGTTCGAGGCGAAACCATAGCGGAGGTGGGAGAGCTAGCCGGGGTCAGTGCGGATCGTGTCGTCGACGCCACGGGCCTCCTGGTTCTCCCCGGCGCCATCGATCCCCATGTGCATTTCAACGAGACCAACAAGGGCCACAAGGGAGTGCACCATTACTTCACGGGGGGTAGGGCGGCGGCCTTCGGCGGGACCACCGCCATCGTGGATTTCGCCGACCAACTCCACGGCCAACCTCTGCTCTCCGTTCTGGATGTGAAGAAGGAACAGGCCAGGGGTCAGGCCGTCATCGACTGGAACGTCCACCCCATCATCAACCAGGTGACGCCGGAGGTGGTGGAGGAGATTCCTGCTGTTGTCGCTGCCGGTCTCCCCACCATCAAGTGCTTCATGACCTTCCGGTCACTCACCGGCGAGTCGGCGGTGAACATGTACAGCGGGAAGCCCGGAAGGATCATTTCGGACCAGGACTACGTCGACCTCACTACCCCTCTTGGGGAAGCCGGCGGAATGCTCATGGTCCATGCCGAAGACAGCACCATCATCGACAAGATCGCCATGGACAAGATGGCCAGGGGCGAGACGAGAGCCATCGATCATGCTCAATGCCGGCCTCCCATGGCTGAGGCCCACGCCATTCAACGCATTGCCGGGGTGGCGAAAAAGACCGGTTGTCCAGTCTACATCGTCCACCTTTCCTCCATCGACGGCCTGGGGGAGGTGACGGCAGCAAAGGAGAATGGAATCCCCATTTGGGCCGAGACCTGTCCTCACTTCCTGATCTTCACGGAGGAGTGGCTGAAGCGGGAGGACGGCTATAAGTGGTTGGGGTCGCCGCCGCTCAGGGACGAAGCCACGCAGGAAGTTCTTTGGGAAGCGCTGAGGGACGGCCGGATCTCTGTAATGGCAACCGACGACTGCGCGTTTTCCCTGGAGTCCAAGCTGGCCGGAGCGGAGAACTTCGAGTTCTGCCCTGAGGGCATGCCGGGAATCGAGCCGCGCCTCACCATCATGTACTCCGAGGGGGTGGCGAAGGGCCGAATCACGCTGCCCCAGCTCGTGGAGCTAACGGCCACGGCCCCGGCCCGGCTCTTTGGGTTCGCTCCCAAGAAGGGAACTCTCACCCCTGGATCCGACGCCGACATCGTGCTCTTCGACCCTTCGGTCAGATGGACCATGAGCCAGGAAACCCTCCACATGGCCTCCGACTACACCTCCTATGAGGGTGTGGAGGTGACGGGGAAGGTGGCGAAGGTCTTTTCCAGGGGAGAACTCATCGTAGACGGGGAGGAGTTTCTGGCCGAGCCGGGACGTGGGCGCTTCGTGCCGTGTAAGCTGGGGTAGGAGCGGCCCCCGGAGTTCCCGGGTCTTGGTGGACTCCGAAGACCGCTACGACCTTCCTCTGACCTCGACTTTGGGTGCGTATCACCCACCCGCCGTGAGGTGGAAGACCAGGTTGCCCGATCCCACGATGTAGACATCGTCGTCGGAAGATCCCCAGATATCCAGGATGTCACCGGCAGGGGTGCCAGGAGGAGGGGGCATGAGGGTCCATTCCGTTGGATCATCCACACTCCCCATGTATAGGGCCTGGTCATCCCCGGCCACGAAGATCCGGCCGTTGGGGCTTACCCACACGGCGCGGAAGTCCCGGGTTTCGCCAGAGATTGATACGTCCTCCCAGGTGGATCCATCGTGATGATAGATGGCTCCGTTTTGCCCCACGGCAATCACCTCGGTTTCGAGAGTAGTTGTATAGACCCCCACGTCACGCAGGGGTTCGGTGATGAAGGGCGGGGTCTTATTCTCCCACTGGCTCCCGTTGAACCGGAAGACCGAATTAAAGGTCTGATCGAGGACAGCCCAGACTTCGCTGGCCGTGGCGCCGCTGAGAGCGGTGACGTTGCTCATGCCCATATCCGATATTTGGAATGGTGTGAGCGTGCTCCCATCCCAGTGCTTCGCATTTGGGAAGTCAGTGGCCACGCCGGCTCCGCCGAAGTAGACAGTTTCCGGGTCAACTCCCCAAACCGATGAGTAAGTGTGGAGCCCGTCTTTGTCGACGATCGCCCAGTCAGTCCCATCCCATTTCACGATGGATCCGGTTTCTGAGAAGAATCCAGGTTCCGGCGGAATGTTTCCGACGGCGTATACGACTCTCTCGGTGCCATCTGAATAGCCCCAGATGCCGGTGAAGTTCACGCCTTCCACATCTTGTGGGATTGATCCTACGGATTCCCACTGACAGTCCCCGGAGGATTCGAGCGCACTCCCCTCTTCGCCGAACATGAACACCTCCGATTCGGAGAAACCGAAGATGCCCGTCCAGTTTGTGGTCCCGGCCGGTTGGCAAGCCGTCCACTGAAGTGCATCAACCACCCCGATACCCTGCCATGTGAGTTGAGAGGGACAGGGGGAGGCTATGGATTCGCCTGTGCCCACCTTCAGTGAAGAAAGGTCCCGGGTGCACTGGAAGGTGCCCGTGCCGTCCGGGGTGAAGCTTACCGTGATGTTTTTGGTCTTGCCGGGTCCAATCTCTCCTTCAGTCGGATCGATGGCGAACAGGTCACAGTCGTCACTCGGGTTGTCGAAGAGGAAGTTGAATCTGTTTGCCGGGATTTCAACCGGGGTTTCGTTCTTGATCGTGAATACCAGATCCTCCGTAGCGCCGACTCGGACCTCACCGAACTGGAACCCAGTGCCGGGGAGGATTAAGGAGCATGCCGGTTCGGGACCCGGGAGGCCCCTGCCTCGGAAGACGACCGACGTGGGACACTGGGGAGGGGGGAGGGGTCCTATTTGCCGGGTGTCCAGTTCCCTCACACACTCAAACTCCCCCTCGGTCAGTGGTGCAAAGTAGAACTGTATGTCCTTTTGCTCCGTCGGCTCAAGGGAACCGATGCTGTCAGAACGAGAGTCCCAGGAGAAGGGGCTGCAGTTACCGGTAGGATTGAAGAACTCGTACGTGATTCCTCCGGCCATGCCTGGATCGGTTGTCGTGTTTTTTATCGTAAGGGTGCGATCGCGATTCGCTCCCGCTTCGACCCCCCCGAAGTCCAAGACTTCCCCGGGCAGTAACTCGCACTTCGCTTCTCCGGCTCCATACCGCACCGTCAGAGCCTGGACCGAGCTTCCGGCCGTCGGTTTTCCCTCGACCTTCACCACAGCTCGGAGCGTACAGGTTGAAGCTGGAAATCCTTGTTGCGGTTCGAACCTGAAATCAAAGGTCGCAGATCCTCCAGGGACCACAGAGAGTGCTGGTGGAAACCAGCTGATCTCTTTAGGGCAATCCCCCTCGAATCCGGAGAAGTCCAGGGCTATTCTCGAGAAGTTTCTCAACTCTACTTCTCCCTCTGCAGCACGCCATGGTACGAATGCGGTATCAAGAGCCAGTACCGATGGAGTTATCGTGTAGCTTTCGGAGGGTTCCTCCGTTCCCTTGATTGATTCGACGGCGCAGTCGCACCAGATCATTACGGCCGTGAAGAGGCCAAGCAGACCCGCGATTTTGAGAGATAGCCCACTCATGATGTTCGTCCTTTCTCGAGGAAGCCCCGCCCCTCAGTTATCCCCCATGCCTCTCCTATATCAGTCACAGAAAAAACCGCCCGATCGGCTCATCCCCCTCGTTACATCCTTAAGGAAACGACACGATCTTGAGCTTTTTTGAATCACTTTCCTGTGAGCTAGAGTGAAAGGCCGGTTCGTTAGCGCTTCATCCCTGAGCCCGCTTCCGCGGAAACACGGCTCTGGGCGGACAAGGATCGGCAGGGCAGGGAATAGGAGAGGGACCTTTGATGCGCTCAGCGCTCTTCCACTTTTTCGACTTCCCCGTGGATCCATACGGATTCATGCTTGGGCTTTCCTTTTTGGCGGGGATCGGTTTTGCTGCCTGGCGGGCCCGTCGAGATGACCTGAACCCCCACGCCATCCTGGACTTGGGAATCTTGATCATCATCGGGGTGGTTTTGGGCTCCCGGCTGTACTACGCGCTCCTCCACCTCGAAGAGTTCGAAGGCAACCTGTTGAACGCGTTCAATCCCTTTGGGGAAGGGGGTGGCGCCCAAGGCTTGGTGATGTACGGAGGCCTGATCGGGGGGATCCTTGCCGGGTTCATCTACATGCGGTTGAAGCAAATCTCCTTTCCGCGCTACGCCGACGCCATCGCCCCAAGCATCGCCCTGGGAGTCTTCCTCACTCGTATCGGCTGCTTTCTGAATGGCTGCTGTTTCGGCAAAGGCTGGGGCGGTCCTCTGGCGGTCTCTTTCCCGCCGGATTCCCCACCAGGCCAGTTCCAGGAGCAGGTGCACGTTGCTGGCCTCCACCCCTCCCAGCTCTACGAGTCCTTCGGTGGTTTGGTCATTCTAATCGTGCTGCTCACGGTGGGCCGGAGTTGGAAAAGGTGGGATGGGCTCCAGTTCTACATGGCCATTCTCCTCTACTCCGGCTTACGGTTCATGGTAGAGTACACCCGCCATTTTGAACCTGGGGAGATGCTTGGGCCCTTCACCCACAATCAGGTGGTGTGCATCGTCCTTTTTGCCGCTTCGGGCTTCCTCGTCCTCCGGAGTTTGGGGACGGAGCCGAAGCTGGCTGCGGCGTAAGGCGATGCGAAGGGTCCTCCCGCCTGATCGTTTGTATGAGGGGAGAGGGGCGGGAGCCGACCCCTTGGACCCGTGCGGCCGTGTTGACCGGGTTTGGAACGCTCCGCATGTTCCGCCCTATGACCTCCCCAGCCGATATCACCCAACGCTTGCGCCAAGCCCAGGAGGGGGATCGAGGGGCCCTGGACGAGGTTTTTGGACTGGTCTACGAGGAGTTGCACCGTCAGGCTCGCGCCCAACGGCGGCGTTGGAGCGGGGACCACACTCTCGATACCACGGCTCTGGTTCACGAGGCTTATCTGAAGCTGGTGGGGCAGCCCGACGCTTCCTGGAACGACCGAGGGCACTTCCTGGCCGTGGCCGCTCGGGCCATGCGTCACCTCCTGGTGAACTATGCTGAGCGACGGCGTGCGGCCAAAAGGGGGGGCGGGGCCAGCCACATCTCCCTGGAAGATAGAGAGGCGGGTTCCGACTCCTCCACCGATTTTAACCCGGTCAGTGAGGAGGTGGCTGACGAGTTGATTGCCCTTAATGAAGCTTTGGAGCGTCTCGGGGCAGTAAACGAGAGACAGGTCAGCGTCGTGGAGGCCCGGTTCTACGTTGGGCTTTCCATTGAAGAGACCGCCCAAGCCCTCGGGCTCTCCCCCGCAACTGTGAAGCGGGACTGGCAGGTGGCCAGCGCGTGGTTGCACCGGGAGATCCAAACTACCCTGGACATGAGTTAGCCATGGATCCAGTGCGCTGGCAGAGGGTTCAGGAGATCTTCACCGGGGCTCTGGAGCAGCCTCCGGCGGCCAGACTCGAAGCCGTTAGGGTCTCGTGCAGGGGAGACGAGGAGCTTTTTCGTGAGGTCCTCTCGCTCCTGGAGAGTGCCGATACCGCCACAGACTACTTCACCGACCTGGCCGACAGGAGCGGCGTTACGCCGCCGGCCGAAGTCGATGTGGATGAACTGGTTGGGCGGACGGTTGGCCCTTACCGCCTGGTAGGCCGGCTGGGGTGCGGTGGTATGGGGGTCGTCTTTCTTGCTAAGCGGGACGATGACCACTTCGAGAAGGACGTTGCTCTCAAGCTCCTCAGGTTGGGCCTTGATTCAGGAGAGGGCCACCAGCGCTTCCTGAGGGAACGGCAGATCCTGGCGGGGCTGGAGCACCCGGGCATCGCCCGTCTCCTGGATGGCGGGGTCACCGACGACGGCACGCCGTATTACGTCATGGAATACGTCGAAGGCCTGCCTATCGATGAGTTCTGCGACGAAAACAACCTCACCATCGGAGAGCGGCTTAGCCTCTTCCTCGACGTTTGTGAGGCGGTGGATCATGCCCACCGGCACCTGGTGGTGCACCGGGATCTGAAACCCGGCAACATCCTGGTGGGCTCGGAGGGTCGGGTGAAGCTTTTGGATTTTGGAATTGCCCGGGTCCTGGACCAGATGGGTTCAGAAGCCGGGACGACCCTTTCAGGCCTCGGCCGCCCCATGACCTTGGCCTGGGCCAGTCCGGAACAGATAAGGGGCGAGCCCATCACCACATCCAGCGACGTCTACTCGCTGGGGCTTCTCCTTTACTCTCTTCTCACCGGCTTTCACCCCTACCGTCGGGCATTCACCTCTCCGGCTGATGCTGAACGGGTCATCTGCGACCAGGAACCCACCACTCCCAGCGTAAGATTGGCCGAGGTCGAGAGCGACGAGCAGGCCAGGGTCGGTGAGGCCAGGGGGACATCGGTGGACGGCCTCCGGAGCGTCCTTTCCGGCGACCTGGATGCCATCGTCCTGATGGCCCTTCGGAAGGAGCCGGCAAGGCGCTACCTCTCGGTGGCCGACCTTGCTGATGACATCCGGAAGTACCTCGAGGGGCGGCCGGTCCGGGCCCACAAGGATTCCTTGGGCTACCGTGCATCCCGGTTCATGAGGCGCAACCGGCTGGCGGTGAGTGGTGCCGGTGTGGGCGCCGTACTACTCGTGGCTCTGGTGGCTCTGGGGATTCGATACAGTCTCAGCGTCTCGGCCCACGGCCGGGCCCTGGCGGAGGAGGCGGCCTCAACCCAACAGGTCACGGACTTCATGGTGGACTTGTTCGGATCCGCCGATCCCTTGGAGGGTTTCGGAGACACCGTCCGGGTCCGAGCCATTCTGGATGAAGGTGCCACTCGACTGGGGGAGTCCGATGTGCGTCCCGACCTCCGGGCCCGGATGATGACGGCCCTGGCCGAGGTCTACTACAACCTCGGTCTGTACGAGGATGCCGCCGCTCTCCATCGACGAGTCCTGAACCTCCAGAAGGAAATCCACGGACCCGAGGCGCCAGAGGTAGCCGAACCTCTGGTCCTTCTGGCCGAGACCGCTCACCGCATGAGGGACTTCGAGGAGGCCGAGTCCTTCTACGAAGAGGCGATACGCATTCACCGTCGCCTGGGCACCGAACCCCTCGGGACTACCGGCGTCCTCCAGGGAATGGCCCGGGTCCAACGTGAGCTGGATCGCCCGGACTCGGCAGAGGCGCTTCTTAATCAGGTCCTTTCCATTCGCCGAGAGGCTATTGGGGTCGATCACTTTCAAACCCTCTGGGCAGAACTCGATCTGGCCTACGCCCTCCGTGGCCGGGGCGCATCGGATTCGGCGCGGGTCCTGTACGAATTGGTCATCCCGAAGCTCCGGCTGCACGGGGATTCCACGCCCCGTCTCCTCCCCAGCGCCCTGAATAACCTGGCCTTTCTTCACATGAGAGAAGGCCGGGCGGAAGAGGCCGAACCCCTCTACCGGGAGGCCATCGACCTGGAACGCCAGGGAGGTAGCATACCGAGCGTGCTGCTCCTCATGAACAACCTTGCGGGGGTTTTGGACGATCAGGGGGACGACGCCGGTACCGAGGCCGTCTTGCGGCAAGCCATCCGGGAGGCAGAGAGTTATTGGCCTGAAGGGGATGCCATGGTGGGACAGAAGTATGGTGGCCTCGGGGCCTTTCACATGATCAACGGCGATCCCATCGCAGCCGAACCCATGCTCCGGCAGGCGCTGGACGAGTATCTCACGGCATACCCAGACGGACACTCCCGGGTAAGCGATGGCCAAATTCGGCTAGCCGATTGCCTTGCGGCCCAAGATCGGTATCAGGAAGCCGAGCCTCTTCTGGCTCAGGCGTTCGAATGGCTTCTCACCAATCAGGGATTGGAGAACTCCTACACCGGGGAGGTAGGAACCCAACTCATCACCCTTTACGAGCGTCTGGGAAGGCCGTCGATGGCCAACCGCTACCGCCGGATTCTGGAAGGAGCTATCGAGGCCCCTGGGGGAGGTGGTTAACCGGCGAAAAGGGGGTTCGCCTTCACTCCCCGCCTAGCTGAATTTCCTTCCTATCTTCACCGCCCTTTTCCGACCGAAGGACGACACTAACCGTCGTGCCTTCCGGGCCTCTCACTTCCCACGAACCACGATACAGGCTCAAAAACTCCGACTCCCTCGTCCCCCGCATGAAGGGGAAGGAGAGGTTCGTGGGGTCCTCGGTGGATGCGCCGTTCGCCAACTCAAGCGTCACCCGATCCGGCACGGCTATTCCGGTCCGGCGGGCCTGGTCCATTGACGTGTCCAGATAGCCCTCGTTGGCCACCGTAGCTGTCACCACCCACTCATCAGGCCCCGAGCCCCTCTCGACCATGACATCCTGGATCTTCACCAACGGCGTCAGGAGCGCCCGAACCACGGCGAACTCGGCCTGATCCTCCGCGACCTCCTGAAGGAACGGTCCGGGAGGCGGATTCCGGAGCCAGTACCGGGTGAACCCGCCGATCTCCACCTCCCCCAGGGTGGGGTGGGAAAATGGGCGCCAATCGACGAACCCCTCGCCGGAGAGGGCAGGAGAGCTCCGATTCTCATCCAGCCACCTCAGCACCGAAGCCTTTACGTCCGGTCGGTTGTACCGGCCCGGGATGGCGAAGAGGGGTTTGTCCCTGGGGATATCCCCCCAGCCCATCTCGTTTACGAAGGGCTCCATGGTCCAGAGCTCCGTAGTGACGGAGAAGAGCCCTTGGTGAACGTACGACCAGTCGATGAACACCCCGTGCCTCACGCCTGGCTGCTGGTCGAAGGGCACTCCAGGGAGGATGGTCGTGAAGTCGTTGTAGACCGACGCCACCGGGTAGGTGGTAATGGCCGTGCCTTTGGCCAGGATGGCGCTGTAGTCCTGGAGGTCCTGGGGCGGGAAGTCCGTGTCGGGCCGGGCAGCGTAGGGCCGGAGGTGGATTCCCGAGGTGGTGTGCCACGATTCGATCTGTGAGATCTGGGGCTTCGACAGGATGAAGTCCACCAAAAGCCGGGCGTTGTGCTCCTGAAGGGGGTAATCGCCGTTTCCGCGGAAACGTCCGTCGGTGGATGCCCAATAGGCCGGGTAGTTCCGGTTGGAGATGAAACCGGTGTTGGGGGCATCCTCGTTGATCTCCCCGTCCCCGTCGTTGTCCAATCCCTCTGACATGACCCGGTAGAAGGGGCCCTCCGTGTCCCCCTCCTCGCGGCGGACCATGAGCCGCGGCTCCGGCCCGTAGGCCTTCCATCCTCCTTCGGGATCAAGGATCCGGATTTCCAGAATCTGACCGTCTCCGTCGGCATCGTCGGGACCGTCTTCGCCGACCCGCCCGTCACCGTCAGCATCTCTCGCTCCGGGCGCCGCCGCCGGGTCCCAATCCACTACCCCCGTCATGGTGGCCTCTGCACCGTCCGGGTCACCCCTTTGGACGATGTAAACCGTTCGGGAATCAACCAGCTGGGTGACGTTGGGATCGGTTCCGTACCGGGACAGGAGATAGTGGGCGAGGTACAGGGTGACCTCACCCCCCGTCACCTCGGAGGCATGCTGATTGCCGTCGAAGTATGCAGCGGGTTTTGTCTCGGACGCCC
Organism: Gemmatimonadota bacterium; assembly: GCA_013043565.1. Taxonomy (GTDB): domain Bacteria; phylum Gemmatimonadota; class Gemmatimonadetes; order Longimicrobiales; family Gaopeijiaceae; genus JABDNZ01. The sequence goes on from JABDNZ010000179.1 coordinate 13,031, forward strand.
CCGTGGCCTGATTCCCGATCTCGATGCACCAGATCTCCCTCTGGCCGGTGGCGCTTCTTCCGATGGAATAGAGCTGGGCCAGCCGAGGGTGGGACTCAGCGAGATCTCTGAGAATGGATGTGGACTCGACGTAGGTGTGGTACCTGAACTCGTATCCCGAGTCCTGGGCCTCCACCCCGGGTCCCGGGAGGAGGGTAAGGGAAACCCCAAGAAAGCATAAGGCGGAGGCCCGGCTGAACATGGTCAGCTCCCTCCCCCCACTAGAATCCTGGCCTCCCCGCCCAGGAGCCGGTTCAGTTCGGCGATGGGGCCGGTGATGATGGATTGAAGCCTTCCCTCGGCCTCACGGATCGCCACTTCCACCTCACCGATGACCTGAAGCTGACCCTCCGTGGGTCGGGCTTGAGCTCCCGTGATACCTCTCGCGGCGAAGCTCAGCTGCTCCGAAAGCCTCGGATACTGGCGGTATCCCATCCGGGGAGGGGGCCGGCGGAGGTCGTTGTCCAGCCCGGCCAACTCCTCGGCGGCTGCCTCCAGCTGGACCCGGACCTCATCCTCGTTCGTGAGGCCCTTGTCCCGGATCGTTTCCTGAAGGCCCTCGATTTGGGACGTAAGGTCCTCGACCGTCCCGATCATCTCGTTCAACCCCGCCTGGATCTCCTGGCTTCGCAAAGCCGCCTCGGTCCTGGCCTGGTAGTCGGCCAGGCTGGATTCCACCTCCGGGTCCCCTCGAACCTGGAAGGACTTCGAGAGCTCCATTCCGTTCGCCTGGAGTATGGCCGTGTAGGTCCCGGGTACCACCGGAGCCCCGGAGCCACCGCCCCTCCCGGTGCTCGCAGGCCCACCCCCGGCCCAGGTCAGGTTCCAGATGGCCCTGTTCACACCAGCCGTCGCCCGAACGTTGCTGAGCTCCCGCACCAGTTGCCCGCCAGCGTCCTCGATTCGGATGGAGACCCCGCCGGGTGCCGGCGCCTCAGCCAGATAGAAGTTGATGTAAGCGCCTTCTCGCGGGTTTTGGCCCTGGAAGGTGCTCCGGCCCAGACTCGAGTCCCGGCTCCAGGACTCCCAGTCGGTGGCTTCCCGGATGTCGAAGAGGTACGCCTCTTCCTGCATGGCGTCGGCCAACTCCACGAAGGGTTGGATGTCGTCCAGGATCCAGGCACCCACGCCGTGGGTCCCAATTACCAGGTCGTTGTATTGGGGTTGAATCTTGATCCCTCGGACGGATACCCGGGGGAGGTTGTTCCGGATATCGACCCAGCTGGCGCCGCGGTCGAAGGAGGCGAACAGCCCCCGGTCCATGCCAAGGAAAAGGAGGCTGGGGTTTGCCGGGTGCTGGCGGATGACCTTGGCATAGTCGTCCTGGGGGAGGCCGGCAGCGATATCACGCCAGGTCTGACCGTAATCGGTGGTCTCCCAGACATGAGGGGTGAAGTCGTCCATCCTGTGGTTGTCCGACACCACAAATGCCGTCCCAGCCTCGGTGGGCGAAGCCTCGATATTCCCAATCCAGGCCTCGGCCGGCAGGCCGGGGATATCGTCCCTGACGTTGGTCCAAGTAGCCCCGTCGTCCCTGGTGATCTGCACGTTTCCGTCGTCCGTCCCTACCCAGATCACTCCGGCCTCCACGGGAGACTCGGCTACCGTGTAGATGGTGGTATGGAACTCGGCGGCCGTGTTGTCGTTGTAGATCTCTCCACCGGAGTCGAGCTGCTTCTCCGGGTCGTCTGTGGTGAGGTCGGGGCTGATGATGTCCCACGAGTAGCCGTAGTCGCTGCTCCGAAACAGGACGTTCCCGCCCCAGTAGACCACCGACGGGTCGTGGGGTGAAATATGGATGGGCGCGTCCCAGTTGAAGCGGTACCGGGCTTGGCCCATGTTCTGGCCCTGGGACCCCACCATCCAAGGGTGGGGTTCGATGGATCGGGTTTGCCCGGAGCGGGTGTCGGTAATTCGGAAATAGCCCCCCTGAGCGTTGGAGTAGACCAGCCAGGGCTGCCCCGGCACCGGGACGGTGTAGAATCCGTCCCCCCCACTCACCGTGTACCACTCGTCGGCCAGGATGGACCCGCCGCGGGTCCTGGATGGACCACACCAGTTACCGTTGTCCTGGAGTCCGCCGCAGACCCAGTAGGGGTCCCGGTCGTCGACGAAGATGTGGTAGAACTGAGAGAGGTCCACGTTCCTCCAAATGTGGAAGTTGATCCCCCCGTCGAAGCTTACCTGGAACCCACCGTCGCTCCCTGACAGAAGGTGGTCGCCGTCGGCCGGGTTGATCCACAGGGCCTGGTGGTCACCGTGGACCCCCGAGGCGATCCG
>JABDNZ010000181.1 GCA_013043565.1 Gemmatimonadota bacterium
CCCATCCCAGCATGCCCTGGAGGACCCTCCACTCTCCCGGCTCAGTCACCACCACTCGGCCGGCGCCGTGACGCTCCACGGCGGCCTTCAGCTCACCCTGGAAGTCTCCGCGATTGTCCGGAAGATCGAGGGTCCGGTAGTCCACCTGGACCCCCTCCTTTTCCAGACCTTTGGCGAAGTGGCGCATGGAAGAGAGAATGAAGGCGATCTTCTTCTTGTGGTGCCTTACATAGGTGCACTCGGCAGGAACCTCGACCATGAGAACCACGTCATGCTTCGGATCCAGGTCCGACAGACTCGAGACGGTTCTGGTGAGCTGGTCACCCAGAACGAAACGAAGAGTCGGCGAGTCGGACACGCTGGCTTCCGGCTAGCCCTTGACCCGGAGGGTGCTCCGGCCGCCGTCGACGGAGATGACCTGTCCCGAGATCCAGCTTGATTCAGGGCCCAGTAGGAAATTCGCGAGGCTGGCCGCGTCTTCCGCTTCTCCGAGCCTCGGCAGGGGATGAAGCTGGGCGATGGATTTTGCCATGACCTCGTTCTCGGTCAGGGAACGGGCCAAGGGCGTGCGGAGAAGGCTTGGGGCTATGCAGTTCACCCGCACGTCGGGGGCGAGGTCCGCCGCCAGCGACCGAGTCAGAGCCTCCGTCGCTCCCTTGGCTGCCGCTGTCACTGTGTGGTTCGTGAACCCGGACCCTGCGGCGATGGTGGAGAATAGGACCACCGACCCACCTGCTCTCCGGAGAGCGGGTTCTGCGGCCTGGACAGCCAGGGCGGCACCAACCGAGTTGAGTCGAAAGGCCTCGAGAAAGTCTGCTTCGGTGGTTCTTTTCAGGGGCTTCAGGACGATCGAACCCACGCAATAGGCCAGCCCCGCTGCGCCGGCTTCACCTTCGCATGCCTCTTGAACGGCGGCCGTTAGGGCCGAGCCGTCCATGACGTCCACGGCGGTCACCGCCGCATCGCCGATCTCGGAGGCGATTGCCTCCAATCTGCTTTGGTCCCGTGCAAACAGGTGCATGGGCGTTCCCCGGGCGGCGAGGTTCCTGGCAAGGGCAGACCCGACCCCCCCGCTGCCGCCGAAGATGAGTACAGGTGCATCCATTTCCTTTTCCCTTCCTTCCGTTCTGCCCGAGGGTTTCCCGGGCATCAATGGTTCTCTTGTTATCGAGTACAGCTTTGGGATCAAATCCAGAGCTCGGCCGCACCCCTCTTACGTTCGGTTGAGGACCCTCTCCGCCGCGGCCATCCCGCTCGAGAGCGCCCCTTCGATTCGGCCTGCGTTACACCAGTCGCCGCACGCCCCGATGGCGCGAGCGGCGTCGAAGAGAGCCCCCCCGGGCGCCGGTCCCGAGACCAGGGCGAAAGACCACCGATGGGCTCGCTGAAACGTCACTTTCGGGAGAGGCCCGAAACGGTTCCGAAACTCACGCAACAGGGCGCCAGCCGCTTCGACCCGGTCCATCTCCAGGTTCGCCCGGGTCCAGTCCGGACCGGCATGGAGGACCCAGGCCTCCACGTCCGAGCGGCCGGGTTTGCTGCTGTCCCTAGCGATCCAAGAGAGGGGGTTGTTCCCGAGAAAAGCGCCGTCGAACCCCAGACCCAAAGGTCGTTCAAAGACATACATCCCGGCCCAGCATGGAGCCATCTCAACCCTCGCAGCCTCAGATTGAAGCTCCGGAACCGGAGACAGAAGACTCACGGCCTGGGGCGCAGGGACAGCCACCAGGACGGCGTCAAATCGGCCGAGTACCGAACCGTCGTCGGCGAACAAGGTCCAAGTTGAGTCCTCCAGGTCGAGGGACTCTACCCTTGTGTCCGTTCTGACGTCCAGCTCCTGTGCCAGATAGGACGGGAGCGTGATCATGCCCCCGACCCCTACATACCGGATGGAAGGCTTGGCTGGCCCGATCTCCTCCCCCTGGATCCGCACCAGAGAGCCCGTCCACTCCTCAACGATCCCGGCGGCAATCCACGATTCGGTGATTTCCCGGAGGGCAGGATCCCGAACCGTGAAGAACTGAGCCCCATGGTCAAAACGATGGGGGCCATGTTCTCGTGTGTTGGCCCGTCCCCCTGGCCGGCGACCCTTATCGAAGAGAGTGACCGCGATACCTGAATCCCGGAGAGTCCGGCCTGCCATAAGCCCGGCCAGGCCAGCCCCTATGATCCCTACTCGATAGGTATCGTCTGTCATCCTCGGGAATCTCATCAGTCAAGTGAATCGCCACACCTCTTCGAATGAGCGGCCGCCTATCCCAACCCTCCAACCCTCTGGTGGATCCATCACCTCTCCATCTCCGGCTTCCAAGCCGGCCCCGTATTGTGAGAACTTCTGGAGGGTTCTGCGGTATTCGGGTCATGCAGACCTCAGGAACGAAAGCTCCCTCGGGTTTTTCCAGGGCTTCCCCGGTAGAAGATTATGACCAGTGTCTTGATGATCCACCTCGGGGCCACGGTCTTGATGGCCGGCCTGATCCTCTTCGTCCAGATCGTCCATTATCCACTGATGGCGCGAGTGGGTGAAAAGAACTTCGAACGTTACGAAGCCGGTCATACCTTCCGAACCGGCCTGCTGGTGGTCCCTCTGATGATCGCCGAGTCGATCTCAGCCCTATGGCTCGTGGCTGTCCCCGCAGCTGAGGGCGACAGGCTCCTGGCGCTGACGGGCTTGGCGTTCCTGGGAGTCATCTGGCTTTCCACTGCCCTCCTGCAGGCCCCGGCCCACCGGCGACTCATCCGTGGTTTCGACGCCGCGGTGCATGCCAAGCTGGTGCGTACGAACTGGATCCGAACCCTTTCATGGTTGGCACGAGTCCCGATAGCCTTCGCCTTGTTTCTCTGATCGGTACGACGAACCCGGTAATCCAATCAGATGAGTCCATTTCTTCGATGACGACGGTTTCGGTCGATCTTGCCTCCCGGTCCTATGAGGACATCGGGGTGGTCATACGGCGGGAGGGTTTTCTGCCCCGGGTCTGCGAAAAGGAGCTACATATCAAAACCTGAAGACTGGCCAGGAAGAGTCTCTGTCGAGGTCTACCGCGGCGTGGCGAGGTTCTCTCCGGGTGGAAAAGACCCCTTTGGGATCGCCCTCGCAGGGGTCAGCCCGTTCTTGTTGGAGGGTAGCTGGAGAGAGGGCTACATCCTCAACCCGGCGCACCGTCGATTGGGTGTTCGGGGCTACGAGAGGGTTTGGGAATCCTTGAGCCTCTTCGCCGTCACCGGGTGCCAGTAGAGGAGAAGGGATCCCATCAAAAACGACGCCAGCAGGTTTCCGCCCAAGACAGCCCACCAAGCGATTGTCCCCAGTAGGAACTGGGCCAGAATGGCGGTCCCTCCGACAAACAGAGCTTGGAGAACAACGGTGAGCGGAATAAAAAGGGCTAACACGCTCGGAGTGCGATCAGCGGCCCGAAGGAACGCGGTAGTCCCGATCCCCACGAGAAAGAACACGGCGCCGTGGAGAAGTGAGTAGAGCCCGACCGTAGTAGCGTTGATGACGGCTTCGTCCGGGGCGGAGATTCCGAGGAATACGGCCGAACCGAGGATGCCCGGGGTTTGGAGGGGGGTGCCACTCACCAGGTCCACGAGGAAGAACCAAACCGCCACCGTGGCCGCGCCCAAGAGCCCGGTACTCAGCGCTTCCTTCAGGAACGTACGGGTGCCCACGTCTTTCTCCATTATTCTCTCCTGTACGGAAAAGCCGTCGAAAAGAGGAACACCCCGGAAAGGAGGTTCGGTTCCGCAGATCCTCCTGAATGCCGGCCTGGAATCCGGTCAGGAATCTCCCAGATCGAACGATTGGACCTTCTTTACGATTCCCGCCGGCACGATGCCCCGTTTCTTGGTTCCGTCCCAGTCCGCGGGACACAACTCACCCGTTTCGTCTATGTGGCGGACGGCATCGAGAGTTCGGATGAGTTCCTGAACGCTCCGGCCCAGGTCCATCTCGTTCACCGTGGCATGCCGCACGATCCCCTGTCGGTCCACAAGGAACGTCGCTCGGAGGGACACACCGTCCTCCGTCAGTACGCCATAAGCTTTGGAAATGTCCTTCTTCAAGTCCGAGACCATGGGGAACCGAACCGGACCGATGCCGCCGTCCTCCTCCCCGGTCTTTTTCCAGGCCAGGTGGGAGAATTGGGAGTCCACGGAGACGCAGACCACTTCACAATCCCGTTTCTGGAACTCACCCAACCTTGCGTCCAGGGCCAAGAGCTCGGTTGGGCAGACGAAAGAGAAGTCGTAAGGGTAGAAGAAGAGGATCCAGTACCTACCATCCAACTCCTCAGAGGAGAAATCTTCTCGAATCGTATTGTCCGGCATGACCGTTGGTGCCGAGAATCCGGGGGCCGGTTGCTGCACCAGTGTGCTCATGCCCCGGCCTCCTGGGTGTCGGGCGGGTTATCTACCAGGGTATCCATATCCAGGGCCGCAATCTGACGGAGGAGGTCATCCATCTGCTCCCCCTGGAGGTACCCGGGTTGAGATGCCACCAGCACTCGATCTCGAATGGCCACCAAGGTCGGAATATGCTCCACCTCGAAGGCTCCGGAGAGCTCTTCTTCGTCTCGGGTGTTCACCCGGCAAAACGCCACATCGGGATGGCGTCCGGCCGCCTCCTCGAAGATTGGCGCGAAGGCTTTGCAGGGGGGGCAAACCGGGGACCAGAAATCGATGATGACGGTGTCCGATTCCTCGAGTACCTTCCCGAGGTCGGCTTCCGTCGTGATGTCGTATACAGTCATTGCCTGTCCGGACCGATCCTTCACCAAGAAGACGGGAGAGCGGGCGATGGGGTCGCCCGCTCTCCGGTTTTCCTCCAATGAGGCCACTCTCCAAAGGTCTTGGAAAGCAGGCCTATTTCACCATGTGGACATCGGAATGGGCCACGCAGCCATCTCTTTTGAAGTCGTCGCTGGTGGGATCCACATCCTTGTCGCAAATCCAGTACTCACCCTGTGCATCCACGTAGATCTTGATGGGGCGAACACCGGGTTTGAGGATCCCCTCTCCGATGTGCAGTTTGACGTCCTTTTCCATGTCGTGCTCCTTTGGGGTTCGATAAAGATGAGTCGTTTTTCGTCTCGAGTGTAGAAAAATCTACCCCTCTCAGGGGCAAGGTTCCATAGCCGGGCACCTTCTCATCCGCGGCCGCCCACACCTTGGGGGGGGCAGGGCCGGGCAAGCAAGGTGGGGTAGCCTTTTTCGACGGGAACAAAGCCTTACCATGGGGTACCCCGGAGCCATGAATGATCTGTCCACGTCCGGCACCGTGGCTCTCGTCCGAGTCGAAGGTCTCTCCAAGAGTTACCGGGAGGGGGGGCACGATCATGTGATCCTCTCCGATGCGACGGCCTCCCTCTTCCGTGGAGAATTCGTGGCCCTTCTGGGTCCTTCCGGGTCCGGTAAATCCACGCTTCTCAACCTCTTGAGCGGCATCGACGCTCCTGATTCCGGGACCGTGATCGTGGACGGGGTGCCCCTGACCGAGATCTCTGAAAGGGAGCGGACCCTTTTCCGACGGCGGCATATCGGTTTCATCTTCCAGTTTTTCAACCTCCTCCCCACCCTTACGGTCGAGGAGAATCTCCTTCTCCCACTGGAGCTTTCCGGGAAGATCGGAGTGGCCGAGCGGAGGAAGGCGCTCGACCTCCTGGACCAGGTCGGGCTGGCAGGCCGAGAGTCCACCTTCCCCGACCGTTTGTCAGGGGGGGAGCAGCAGAGGGTGGCCGTTGCCAGGGCCCTGGTCCACCAGCCGGCCTTGGTTCTGGCCGACGAGCCAACGGGAAACCTCGACTCCAAAACCGGGGCATCGATCCTGAGTCTCCTTCAGAACCTGGCGTCTGATCGGGGAGCCACTCTCCTTGTCGTTACCCACAGTCAGGAGGTCGCTGCGGCTGCCCACCGTGTCCTGAGGATTCACGACGGTCGGTTGGCCGAGGAAGCCGTGGAGTTGTCCCGGTCGTGACGCGTCTCCTCCGCCTCTCCTCCCTCCGGTTCTTCCTTCTTCACCCCTGGGAAATCGCCCTGACCGTTCTTGGGGTCGCCATGGGGGTGGGGGTCGTGGTTTCCATCGACCTCGCCATTCAGAGCTCGAGGGAGGCTTTCCGGATCTCAACGGAGTCCGTCGCGGGTCGTTCCACTCATCGGATCGTCGGTAGCGGGGGTGGAGTTCCGGATGGCGTGTTCACCGCTCTGCGGGTAGAGAAGGGCCTCCGGGAGTCGGCGCCGGTGACAGAGGGTTATGTCACCTCACTCTCTCTCCCTGGACGTCCGCTGAGGGTCCTTGGGATCGATGCCTTCTCGGAGGGGGCGTTCCGCCCATTCCTCCTCGGTGGGGCATCGGGCCTGGATGTCACCTCTCTTCTCTCGGAACGTGACGGGTTCTTCCTTGGTGCCGACCTGGCCGGAGAACTAGGCCTGGAGGAGGGTGATCGGCTGCTGGTTCGATCCGAAGGCCGGGATTTTTCCCTACAACTGGCCGGGATTCTCAACCCCTCCGACGAGTTGTCACGGAGAGGGATCATGGACCTCCTGGTGGTGGATGTAGCTCTGGGGCAGGAACTCCTGGGCCTGGACGGTCGCCTCACGCGAATCGACCTGATCCTGCCGGACTACGAGATCGGAAGGTCCATGGTTTCCGACCTTCAAGCTTGGCTACCGGATGGAGCCAGGCTCCTGGAAACCGGCGCCCGATCGGCCGGCCTTTCCCAGATGATCCGAGCCTTCGATTTGAATCTGACGGCACTCAGCCTCCTGGCGCTCATCTTCGGGATGTTTCTCATCTACAACACCATGACCTTCTCGGTGGTGCAGCGCAGGGGACTCTTTGGCAGCCTTCGGGCGTTGGGCGTGACCAGGCGGGAGCTCCTTGGTCTGGTCCTGCGGGAATCGGCTCTTCTCGGCTTGGTGGGTACCTTTCTGGGGCTGGCTTTGGGGATCGTGTTGGGTCGGGGGTTGGTGGGCCTGGTGACCCAGACCATCAACGATCTCTATTTTGTGCTCTCGGTAGAGAGCCTCTCGGTTCCCCCCAGCGCTCTTTTGAAGGGCGCTGTCCTGGGCCTGGCATCCACCGTTCTTGCCTCGTTTCCACCAGCTCTTGAGGCCACCCTTTCCCCTCCTCGGGCAGCGCTGACCCGTTCGGTCCTGGAGGAACGTGCAAAAAAGGCCGTCCCTCGGGCCGCCTTCCTCGGCGCAATGTTGTTCGCGGTCGGTCTTTTCCTCCTTCTTCTGCCCTCCAGAAGCATTCTTTTGAGCTTTGGCGGCCTCTTCGGAATCGTCATGGGCCTGGCTCTCCTCACCCCCCTCACCACGGCCATCCTCATGCGGTTCCTGGCCCCCGTTGCCGGGCGTGCGTTCGGCACCCTGGGAGTCATGGCCACTCGGGGTGTGGTTACGGCCATGAGCCGGACCGCACCAGCAATGGCTGCATTGGTCGTGGCGGTGTCGGTAACCGTGGGCCTCGGGATCATGATCACCAGCTTCCGCGATACCGTGGTCCAATGGCTCGACGGCACCCTCCAGGCCGACATCTACGTTTCGGTTCCAGGTCTGGTGTCCTCCCGACCCCAGGGCACCCTGGATCCCGTGCTGGTGGATCGCTTGACCAGGGCCGAAGGCCTCGCCGGTTACAGCACCTATCGGGAGGCGGTCCTTGAGACGGAAGAGGGTGAGATGCGGGCCGTAGCTTTGGATCTGTTCCCCGAGGGAGAGTCAGCTTTCGACTTCAAAGAGGGCGGAGGAGCCGGCGGTTTCAGGGAGTTTCGGGAGAACGGGGCAGTGTTCCTCTCGGAAACCGTGGCGTACCGAAAAGGCCTGTCGTTGGGCGACACCCTGGTTTTACCGTCGGATCGGGGACCTTTGGCCGCCCGGGTAGCCGGGGTCTTTTTCGATTATGGCTCCGACCAGGGGGTGGTGATGATGAGCCGCGGCACCTACGAGCGAAGCTGGTCGGACCGCGGGATCACGTCCCTGGGGTTTTTTGTGGAAGATGGTTCGGATGTGGATGTCATTGTATCGAATCTGCAGGCTCGTGCCGGAGATGATCAGTTGGTCCTGGTACGATCCAATCGCTCCCTCAAAGCCGCATCGCTGGAGGTATTCGACCGTACCTTCGCCATCACCGGGGTCCTTCGGCTCCTGGCCTTCGTCGTGGCCTTCATCGGAGTCCTGAGCGCCCTAATGGCTCTCCAGCTGGAGCGGGGACGGGAGCTGGGAGTGCTCCGGGCCAACGGACTCACCCCCGGCCAGATATGGCAGCTGGTGACGTTCCAGACAGGAGCCATGGGTCTGGTGGCCGGCATCCTGGCCGTGCCAGCAGGCCTTCTTCTCGCCGCCGTCATGATTTTTGTGGTCAACAAGCGCTCGTTCGGATGGACCCTTCAACTTGAAGTGGGGCCCGACATCCTGATCCAGGCTGTTCTGCTGGCCGTGGTAGGGGCCCTCCTGGCCGGGATCTTTCCCTCGTGGCGGATGTCCCGAACGTCACCGGCTCTGGCCCTGAGGGAGGAATAGCGTGACGTCGGGAAGAGCTTCACTCACCGTGCTTTTTTGGGTTGCTTTGGTCCTTGCCCTCGGCTATTTCGGATTCCGTTTCGCTCGGCCGGATTCAGGGGAAGACATAAGGACTAGCCTCTCGGTATCGGACGTGATGGGAGGAAGCTCGACCGAGGGATTTGCCCGAGCTCTTGAGCCCCGGGTTTTTGAGTTTCCCCGAGACCACGGTCCGCACCCTTCCTATCGAACCGAGTGGTGGTACATCACCGGCAATCTGGAGAACCCCCAGGGGGACCCGTACGGCTTCCAGTTCACCATCTTTCGGAGTGCCCTGGATGGGTCTCCGCCCATCGGCGCGTCATCCTGGGCGACCAACCAAGTGTTCATGGGTCATTTTGCCGTGACCGATGGAAGCGGCCGAACCTTCAGGGGTTTCGAGCGCTTTTCTCGGGTGGCAAATGGACTGGCGGGAGCCCAGGCCGACCCCTTCCGGGTCTGGTTGGAAGACTGGGTCCTGGAGGGGCCCGTCGGACCGTCGACCGACCCCGGCCAGGGTGCCGCTCCCGGCACCGGAATCTTCCCCCTTCTGCTTTCGGCGGCCGAGGAGGATCGAGGTTTATCTCTTCTTCTCATCCCCGAAAAGCCCCTCGTCCTCCAGGGCGATGCGGGCCTGAGCCAGAAGGGCTCCGAGGCCGGAAACGCATCGTATTACTACTCCTTCACGCGGATGAGGGCTGAAGGCACCCTGACCCTGGGGGACCAGCAGTTCCCGGTAAACGGCTCCGCCTGGCTCGACCGGGAATGGAGCACCAGCGCCCTCTCGCAAGACCAGGTGGGATGGGACTGGTTCGCCCTTCAGCTCTCCGATGGTACGGACCTGATGTATTACCAACTCCGGCTTCGAGACGACTCCCCGGACCCGTTGAGCAAGGGGATCCTGGTAGACCGAACCGGCCGATCTGAGCTTTTGGCTTCGGGGCAGGTGGAGTTGACGGTTCTAGACCGGTGGCAGAGCCCCTTGGGGGGGGCTCCGTACCCTTCCCGATGGCACCTGGCGGTTCCAGAGGAAGATATCGACCTTGAAGTCGTTCCCATCCTTCCAGATCAGGAACTCGACTTGACGTTCCGGTATTGGGAGGGGGCTGTCCGAGTAACGGGCACCGCCGGAGGCCAGGACGTAGATGGCCGAGGGTACGTAGAGCTGACCGGGTATGCGGACGGAACGACTCCGACCCGAAACCCGGCCATCAGCCGGGGCGGGAGCCGGCCATGATTCTGGAGGAATAGACCATGCTAGAGAATACCGACGCCCTCCTCTCGCTAGCCGAGATCGCGGCAGCCTTTGCCGGGTTCGCCGCTTTGGTCAGCGTGATCGGTCGGAGACGGGATCAGCCGGGTGAGGCGGCCCACGATATCCTGAGGCTCCGGTTGATCATCTCGTCCGGCGTGGTCGGTGTGGCGGCCGCTCTGATCCCGGTGGGTTTGGCCGGGTATGGCTTGGCCCCGGATCTGGTATGGCGTCTCTCGAGTCTGATCTTCCTGGTCCTGGGCTACGGGATCATCTTCTCTTTCGTCAACGCATATAAGCCGGTGCAGGGCGATTTTCCCCCGGACCGTCTTGCGGTCATCTTGACCACCTCCATCGAAGTCCTGGAGCAAGGCAGTCTTTTGGTGGTCCTTCTGGGAATCCCCATCGGTAATCCGGCGGCTCTGTATGTGACGGCCCTCATCGGGAACATATGTCAGGCAGGGTTCATCTTCGTTCGATTCGTTGCCTCCGCCTTCAGACATGGAGAAGAGCAGGCGGGAGATTGATGTTTTCCCGGCCGGACGAATCAGTCGCTTCGCATGGCTTCCAACGGATTCACACGGGTGGCCCTGTGAGCTGGAATCCCACTGGCCAGTGCCCCGACCAATGCCAGCGTCACAAGGACGGATACCAGGACGAGGGGATCCCTGGGACTGACCCCGAAGAGTTGGGAGGAAATAACCCCGGCTAAGGCCAAAGCTCCCAGCAATCCGAGCCCCAACCCGATCCCGACCACAATCGCACCATCTCTCATGACCATGGCACGGACTTTTTCCTTGGAGGCCCCCAAGGCCATGCGGATGCCCACCTCTCGCACCCGCTGTTCAACCGAGTAAGCCAGAACGCCGTATACTCCGACGGCCGCCAACGCCAGGGCCACGAACCCAAAAAGTGAAAGAAGGAGAGTGCTGAAGCGGTCCCGGGCCAGGGAGCTGCTCACGACGTCCTGCATGGCCTTGAGATTGGAAACAGGTAGGTCCTGATTCACGTTGGCCACCGCCTGTCGGACCGAGGAGACCAGCGCGTTCGGATCCCCGAGCGAGCGCACCGTGAGGGCCATCCGTCTGATCGGAGCCTGATGGTAGTTGAAATAAAGAGCGGGTTGTGCGTCCTCCCGGACCCCGTCGTAACGGATGTCCTTGACCACTCCGACCACCTCGGCCTCCGAAACGAGTACCGCCCCCAGTGGCCCCCACCGATACGAAGTACCGGAGATTCGTTTCCCCAGCGGACTCTCGTCGGGCCAGTAGCGATCCGCCAAGGTCTCGTTCACGACCACCACGCCGGGTACGTCCAACCGATCAAAAGGCTCCAGGCCACGGCCCTCCAGAACAGGCGTTCGCAGGGCTGAGAAGAATTCGGGGGTGATATGCCGGAAAAACGCCCGGGTTTCTTCGGCGTCCACCGAAAGGCGATCCTCGATTACAAAGGGTTGGCTGTAGTCCAGGGTTTGGGTCAGTGGAAGCTCGGATGTCCCCCCGACAGACTCTACACCTGGAAGGGCCGCGAGCCGACCAAGGATTGCCTCGTAGGTTTGGGCGACATCGGTGTCCTCCTCCGCCATCGTCGGGCTCAGGTCTACCTCGAAGGTGAGGACTCCTCCGGGCTGGAATCCCATGTCCACCGACCGCAATCCGGTGAAGCTCTTGGCCAGGAGGCCCGCGCCGACAGTCAAGATCGTGGCCAAGGCCAGCTGACCTATTACGAAGGTGCTTTGGAGGCGGACCCTTTGGGCCCCACGGGTCCCCCGGGTCCCCTCCTTCAGCGGGGAGAACATCCTTCCCCTCAGTATCTTCACCAGGGGGGCCAGGCCGAAGAGGAGACCGGTCACGACCGTGACGACCACGGAGACCAATAGAACGCTGGGCTCTAATGAGGCCTCGGCCGTAAAAGGCAGGACCCCCGGCGCCAAAGAGGGAAGGAGTTTCAATGAGGCCCAGGCCCCTGCCACTCCCGCGGCGGCTCCGGCACCGGCCAAAAGGAGACTCTCCGAAAGGAGCTGGCGGGCGATGCGTCCTCGGCTGGCGCCAAAAGCCGACCGCACGGCTACCTCGAGGCCGCGCGCTTCCGATCTGGAAAGGAGGAGATTGGCCACATTCGCGCAGGCGATGAGGAGTATCAGGCCTGTGGCACCAAGGAGAATCCAAAGGGCTCTGCCCGTGTCCCCCACCAGATCCTCTCGCAAGGACGCCATGCCGATCTCCCATCCCGCGTCGGCCGGATGGATTTCCCCGAGGCGGAGGGCAATCCGATCCATGTCTTCGGCAGCCCGCTCGATCGGGACCTCATTGCCCAACCGCCCCACCGCGCTCATCCAGCGGGCGTATCGGCTCTGAATCGACATGGGCCAGGTCATGTTCATCCAGAGGTCCGTGCCCTCCGGGAACGTGTGCTCCCCTCTCACCACCCCCACCACCTCGACGGCTTCACCGTCAACGACGAGGGTCCGCCCGATGATCCCCGGGTCGGCCCCGAAGCGCGTCTCCCACAAAGCCTGGCTGAGGACCGCGACCTGCTGGGATCCGGGCCCGTCTCCCGGCGTGAAAACCCGTCCGCGGAGGGCTGCCCCTCCCACCACATCAAAAAAATCCTCCGTGGTCCAGACTGCCGAGGCTCGGGTGGGGCCGCCATCCAATTCCGTGATGGCGACGGGAGTCGGCCAGTGGGCGGCCATCCCCTGGAAGGTGGTGTTCAGCTCCCGCCAATCACCGAAGTCTTGGGGCGACACGAAATAGCGATCTTGGCCCTCTGTTTGGTTTTCCGTCCAAAGGACCACCAACTCGTCCCCGTCTTCGAAGGGAAGTGAGTCCAGGAGGGTGGCGTACACCACGCTGTAAAGCGT
>JABDNZ010000270.1 GCA_013043565.1 Gemmatimonadota bacterium
GTTTCTCACTTTGCCTTTCTACCAAACAGGGAAAGTCCGAAAAGACCCCGTAACGATGGCCGACGTGGAGATCGTCCTCCGAACCCTGGAGGAGCTGGAGCCGGAGTTGGTTTTCGCCGCCGGCGACCTTTCCGACCCCCACGGGACTCACCGCATGTGTCTCGAGGCGGTGCGGCGTGGGCTGGAGGCTTATCAGGGGCCGGCCCCCCAGGTGTGGCTCTATCGGGGCGCTTGGCAGGAATGGTCGATTCCGGAGTCAACCGTACTCGTTCCTCTTTCGGAGGCCGAGCTCCGGCGGAAGATCCTGGCCATCTTCAAGCATCAGTCCCAGAAAGATCGGGCACCGTTTCCGGGCCCGGATGAAAGAGAGTTCTGGCAGAGGACCGAGGACCGGAACCGGGGGACGGCCGACCTCCTGGCGGGGCTTGGCTTCCCGGCCTACTACGCCATGGAGGCCTATGTAGTGGAGCAGTACGGGAGACCTTTGGAGAACCCGCCGGTTGCAACGTCCACCCTGGCCGTAGGGGACTAGATGGTGCCGTCCATTCCCCCGATCGACGTGGTTGTCATCGTCGCCTATCTC
This sequence comes from Gemmatimonadota bacterium, assembly GCA_013043565.1. GTDB lineage: Bacteria > Gemmatimonadota > Gemmatimonadetes > Longimicrobiales > Gaopeijiaceae > JABDNZ01. Next base: position 584 of record JABDNZ010000270.1, read on the forward strand.
CTGGGGGTGACCGTTTGGGGGGCCTGGCTGGGCAGGGGCCAAAAGGGCGGGACAGACTATTTCCTTGGGAACCGGGAGCTGCCATGGGGGGCCGTCATGCTCTCCGTGGTGGCCACGGAGACCAGCACCCTCACCTTCTTGAGCATTCCCGGGGTTGCCTACCTGGGGACCCTCGCATTCCTCCAACTCACCATAGGGTACCTCGCGGGGCGAATGGTGGTCTCGGCCCTGCTCCTTCCGGCCTATTACCGAGGTGAGCTAACCACCGCGTACGCCCTCCTGGAAACCAGATTCGGCACCGGAGTCCGTCGTTTCACATCGTCCATCTTCATGGTGACGCGCCTCCTGGCGGACTCGGTTCGCCTCTTCGCGACGGCCATCCCGCTGGCACTGGTCACCGGCTGGCCCTACCCCGTTTCCATAGCGGTGATCGGGGCACTGACTCTCGTATACACCTATTTCGGCGGCATCAAGGCCGTGGTTTGGGTGGACGCCCTCCAGATGGTCCTCTACCTGGTCGGTGCCCTCATTGCAGCTGTGGTTCTCCAGGACCTGGTGGCCGGCGGATGGGGGGAGATCATCTCTCAATCGAAGCTCGCGGGAAAGACCACGATCCTGGACTTCCAGGGCACGCTTTCCGTCCCATACACCTTTTGGGCTGGACTGCTGGGCGGGGGCTTCCTGACCATGGGATCCCATGGAGCCGACCAACTCATTGTCCAACGCCTCCTGACCTGCAAAGACCTACGGGCATCGCAGAAAGCACTGGTCTGGAGTGCGGTCGTGGTGATGGCCCAGTTCCTGGTATTCCTTCTTGTCGGCTTGGGTCTATGGGTGTTTTACGGCGGAGCGGAGTTCGAGCGGTCCGACGAGATCTTCGCTCGCTTCATCGTGGGGCAGATGCCGCCGGGCATCACGGGGCTTCTCATTGCCGGGATCTTCGCCGCCGCCATGTCCTCCCTGTCCTCGTCCATCAACTCTCTTGCGTCGGCGGCAGCGTACGACTTCTGGGCCCCCCTTCGGGGACTCGTAGGCGATGAGGTGAAGATCCTCAGGGCAGGAAAAGGCTTCACACTTCTCTGGGCGGCGCTCCTTGTCGGAGGAGCCACCGTCTTCATCCCCCTGAGCACGAGGACCAGCGCCGTCGAAGTGGCCCTGGGTATCGCCTCCGTTGTGTACGGAGGGCTGTTGGGCGCGTTCGGGTTGGGTGTCCTGTCCAAGCGAGCGGAACAAACCGGGACGATTGTGGGGATGGTGACCGGGATTGGAGTGGTGATGACCATCTGGCTCACGATTCCTGAGCGGGTAGCCTGGCCCTGGTTCGTTCTCATCGGCACGCTGGTGACTTTCGGGGTGGGATGGCTAATGGGGCGACGAACACCTGCCTGATTGGCAGATTCCGGAAACACTTTTTCCCTCCCTCGGTCATTTCGACCGAACGTTCGACACCGTAAATCGTTGTCTTGGTTCAATTTGGCAGGTTTTTTCCATCTGGGGTTTGGCACGGCGCCTGCTCAGGGGTCGGGCGTCACCATTCACGTTGGTACGCTGAACTCTTGAAGGAGAGAAATGAGATGAGCATCACACGCTACACCCGGCGCTCCCCGTTCCTTACCCCCTGGATCCAGACAGAGGGGATGCCCAACAGGCTGAATCGCCTCTTCGGTGAGCCCCGGAACGGTCAGGACTCCGGAGGACTGTCCTGGGCCCCGCCGGTGAACGTCGAAGAGAGCGGTGAGGAGCTCCTTCTGACGGCTGAGCTCCCGGGTCTCGGGATCGAGGACGTCGTGATCGAAGTTGAAAACAACGTACTCACCCTCGAGGGAGAGAAGCGACAGGAAAGGAAAGAGGGAGATGAGGGCAGGTACCACCTCCGGGAGCGCATGTCTGGCTCGTTCAAGAGGACCTTCACTCTGCCCAGGTCCGTGAAAACCGAGGCGATTTCCGCTGAGATGAGGGATGGAGTGCTCTTGGTTCGGATGCCGAAAGCACCCGAGGCTCTTAGCCGGAGGATCGAGGTCAAAGGCTAGAAGGGGGCTGTGAAAAGGGACCGCGCCCCCTTTTCACAACGCCCTTCACACCTCGGACCAACTCACCCAACCTCCTGTGAAGCTCCGGAGAGTTGGCCCCCAGAACCGATCCGTTTTCCAGGTCGATCTCGGTACCGTCGAGACGGGTGGCCAACCCTCCGGCTTCACGGAGGATCACCAGGCCCGCGGCAACATCCCACGGACTCAGGTATTCTTCCTCCCAGAACCCGTCCAATGTTCCCTCGGCGAGGTAGCAGAGATCCAGGGCGGCCGAGCCGGCTCGCCTTACGCCGCCCGAGGCCGGGAGCACTCTCTGAAATCCCTGGAGGTATCGAGGCACCAGTTCGGGTTCTTTGAACGGAAACCCGGTCCCAATCAAGGCGGCATCCATGGACCGGATCGAGGAGACGAAGATCGGGAGGCCGTTCTTGAAGGCTCCCCGTCCCCGGCGGGCCCACCACCTCTCCCCGGTTCGGGGAGCCACCACGGCCCCTGCCTCGAAGACGCCTCCGGCCGGATTCGGCGCGCCTGGACCGGGGGCTACCGTTTTCCTCCCGACACCGACGGAAGCTGCGAATTGGGGATGCCCGTGGAGGTAGTTGGTGGTTCCGTCCAAAGGGTCTACCACCCACAGAAACCCTCCGTCCTCCGGCCATGCCCTCGATCGGCTTTCGGCGGAATCACCGGGGAGTTCTTCCTCGGCCAGAATCCTGTGAGTCGGATGCCGCCCGCGAATCACCTCCAAGGCAGCCTCCTGGGCCGCCAAGTCCACCGCGCTCACAAAGTCGCTATGGGCTTTCTCTCTCGCTCCGTCCACGCCGATCCTACCGAAGTGTCGGAGCTGGACTTGGGCAGCCGCTTCGGCGGCTGCAAGGGCGGTGGAAAGGAGTGAGTCCATGGCGGTAGGAGCCGTTCCTGGCCTGCTGGAGAGGAGCTCAAAAGGGCCCTCGGTCCCGGATCGAGAGGGTTCCGGGGGCCTGGAAAGAGCGGTAACTTAACGCCTTCTTTGCACATAGTGCTAACCCTTCAGCCCGAACTGGAACGATCCGATCGATGAGCGGTCAACAGGTGAATACGGGGAAACGACGAATCTTGAGCGGGGTCCAACCCAGTGGTGAGGCACACCTGGGAAACTACCTCGGTGCCTTCCGCCAGTGGGTGGATCTCCAGGACACCTACGATTGCTTGTTCTGCATCGTGGACCAGCACGCCATCACGGGGCAGTACGATCCTGCCCTTCTCCCTCAGCGCATCTTCGATATGGCCGTGAGCCTGCTGGCCGTAGGGTTGGATCCGGACCGGTGTTCCATTTTCGTCCAGTCCGAAGTGCAGGAGCATACCGAGCTGGCTTGGCTCTTCAACGCCGTGACACCTGTTGGCGAGCTGGAGCGAATGACCCAATACAAGGACAAGTCTTCCCGGCTGGAGTCCATTCCAGCCGGGCTCCTCAACTACCCGATCCTACAGGCAGCGGACATCCTCATCTATCGAGCCCAGGCGGTCCCGGTTGGCGAGGACCAGCTTCAGCACCTGGAATTGACGAGGGAGATCGCCCGGAAATGGAACGCCCAATACGGTGAACTCTTCCCTGAGCCTCAGGCTATCGTGGGCGGGACCGGACGGATCATGGGCCTCGATGGAGAGGCCAAGATGAGCAAATCGCTGGGAAACACCGTGGGTATTCTGGCCGAGCCCGAGGAGGTCTGGTCCCAGGTGCGGACGGCGGTTACAGACCCGCAGAGGATCCGGAAGGACGATCCCGGAAGGCCCGAGGTGTGCAACGTCTACTCCCTCCATGAGTTCTTCACCGATTCTTCGGACCTTCCGGACATCGCGGAGCAATGCCGCACCGCCCAACGGGGCTGTGTGGACTGCAAGAAGATCCTGGCGGAGAACGTGGCCCATGAGTTCGAGCCCTTCCGAGACCGGGCCGCCCACTACCGGGATCGGCCGGAGGAGGTCATGGAGGTTCTCGCCACCGGGGCCCGGCAGGCGACGGTCCTGGCCCAGGAGACCATGGCGGAGGTGCGGCGAAAGATGGGCATGGACTGGCGAAAGGCCCTCACCTAGGGAACATCGGGGAGAGAGTCAAAAAGGTTGGACGAAGGAGGGGGCCGCCCCTAATCTTCTGAAGGGGGTGTACCGGAGGAAGGGGACGTCCCTCGGGGGTATTCCGCTCCATTTTGGGTTCGGAGACGCACGGCATGATCGAGATTTTCAGGGCTGCAATCGAAAACGGGGCCAGCGACGTCCATATCAAGTCTGGCGACATGGTGCGGGCCAGGATCCATGGGAAGTTGGTCCCCATGACCGAGCAGAGGTTGAGTCAGGACCAGGTCAAGGACCTTGCTCTGAAACTCATCCCCCGGGAAAAAGACCGGGAACGGATCGACGAGTTACTCGACCTCGATTGCTCCTGGGGGCTTCCCGGCCTGGGAAGGTTCAGGGTGAACATCCTCCGCCAGCGGGGGAGCTTCATGATCGTGTTGAGGACCATCCCCATCGATGTGCCGACCATCGAGGACTTGAGGCTTCCGCCGATCCTGAAGGGCATCGCCGACCTGGAGAGGGGGCTCATTCTGGTGACGGGGGTGACCGGGGCGGGAAAGAGCTCTACCCAAGCAGCTTTGGTCCAGCACATCAACAAGAAGTACCAGAAGCATATCGTCACCCTGGAGAACCCCATCGAGTTCCTGCATCGGGACATCAAGGGTTCTGTCACCCAGCGGGACGTGGGGACCGACACCGATTCCTTCATGACAGGCCTCCGAGCGGCGCTCCGGCAGGACCCGGATGTGATCCTCATCGGTGAGATGCGTGACAAGGAGACCATCGATACGGCACTAAAAGCTGCGGAAACCGGGCACGTGGTGATCTCTACCCTCCATACTCAAAACGCATTTCAGACCATCACGCGTCTCCTGGCGGTGTTCCCCAGGGACGAGCAGGAGATCATTCGCATCCGGCTGGCCGAAGCTCTTCACGCCGTAGTGAGCCAGAGGCTCCTACCCAAAAAGGGAGGGAAAGGCCGGGTTGTCGCCTGCGAGGTGATGCTGGCAACTGGAACGATTCGGGAATGTATCCTGGACCCGGCCAGAGCCCAGGAAATCCCGCTCCTCATCGAGGAAGGCCGACAGCACTACGGCTCCCAAAGCTTCGATCAGCACCTCATGGATCTGGTGCGGGAGGACCTCGCCGATTTCGAGGTGGCCAAGGCCAACTCCAACAATCCGTCGGATTTCGAATTGAAGATGAACGTCTTCGGGTCTTCCAGCACAGGGCAGGGCCAGGGAGGCAGTGGGGTGGAGGGGGAGGGAGTGCAGCAGGCCGGGTTGGCGGACGAGATGCGCAACATGATGAACGGGGACTGAACGGGGACATTTCCAGTGATAGATCTGAGCGGGGTTTTCCTTCCGGTGGTGACTCCTTTCCTTCCGGGAACGGGGGAGTTGGACCTTCCTGCAATGAAGGACAATCTCCGTGGGTGGTCGAAGTTCCCCATCCGGGGGGTGGTCGTGGCCGGGACGACCGGCGAGGCGGTACTCGTTGATGAGGATGAGCGGCTTCTGCTGGTCAAAGCGGGGAGGGAAGTCCTGGAACCCGACATACTCCTGACGGTTGGCACCGGTTTGGAGTCGACGCGCGCTACGATCCGGCTCTCTCGAAAGGTGGCGGACGAGGGTGCCGACGCCGTCCTGGTACAGCCCCCGGCCTATTACAAGGGCGCCATGACCCCGGAAGCTCTCCGGGAGCACTATCTGGCTATCGCGGAGGCCTCTCCCATCCCCGTCATCGTGTACCAGGCGCCCCTCCGGATGAGCACGTTGGATTTTCCTACCGGCCTCGTTGCGGAGCTTTCAAAGCACGAGAACATCGTCGGCATCAAAGACTCCAGGGGGAAACTGGAGTTGATGGGAGAGCTGGTGGACCGCTGCCAAGATGGCTTCCAGGTTTTGGTTGGAAGCGGCGCCATGTTGTACCCGGCTCTCGAGGTCGGCGCTGTGGGTGGAATCGTGGCTGTCGGGCTCATGGCACCGGCCGAGTCCTGTGACCTCTTCGAGGCGTACCAAGCCGGTCAGAGTGCGGAGGCGGGTCGGCATCAGCGAAGGATCGGGCCGGTACATAACGATGTAGTGGGAGCCATCGGGGTCGGGGGAGTGAAAGCCGCCCTGGACCTCCTCGGTTACCGCGGCGGGGATCCTCGCCCGCCCCTCCTCCCGCCCACAAAAGCCACCCGGGAAAAGGTCCGGGTGGCCCTCGTAAGAGGAGGCCTCCTGGATGGTTGACCCCCCTTCGTCCGGCGTCTAGCTTACGCCAGAGGATAGAGGAGTCAGAGGCTCTCCCCCGCGGGGAGCCTTTCTTTTTGTCCAACGGTCAGGACCGAGGTGGGATTCCTGACCCTCGAGAGGAGTTGAGATTCCCGTGTCCGATGGCGAGAACAGAGGTCGGTGCACTGTTGTTGTGGGAGGGCAGTGGGGAGACGAAGGGAAGGGCAAGATCGTCGATGTTCTGGCCGAGGCTTCGGACATCATCGCCCGATACCAAGGTGGCGCCAACGCCGGCCATACGGTCCATGTCGGGGAGGAGGAGTTCATCCTCCACCAAATCCCCTCCGGGATACTCCAT